>NZ_JBGTZB010000024.1:0-31574 GCF_041807825.1 Streptococcus sp. E24BD
TTTCTTTGTGGAAGACCACTCTCAAGCCTGCCACCTTGGCATCCGCTGATTGAACCTCTGCGATGATACCTGAGTCAGTTTGAGGGTTGACGTCAGTAATTTGACGCGGTGGTTGTGTGGTGTCATTTTGATTTGGAGTTGGCTCTGAATCTGGAGTGGCCTCAATCACATAAAGCTCTTGACCTGATACGAATCCACCAACACTGGTTAACCAATTGATACGGATATAACGGGCTTCTGTTCCTTCTGGAAGAAAAGCAATCTTATCCAGAGCATTACGGTTCCAACGGATAGTTTCTCCTGTTGGGGCCCATGTCTGACCATCATTGCTAGTCTCAACCGTTAAGCCTGTGATTGTTCCGTTTGAAGCTGCTGGGCGTGGGACATAAATCAGATGGCTCAGCGCTTTCTCCTCACCCAAGTCAAGAGTTAAGCTTGATGGCACAGCGTCTGTCTTCTGCCATTGGCTATGGTAAATGGTGTTTTCATCACCATCAAAGAAGTTGCTCAATGGTTCGTTAGGCTGTTCTGGTGTGCTTGCTGTTTTCTCCGCAACAACCAACTTCTTAGCTAAATCTTTCGCTACAGTCGTAGCAGATACTGCTTCTGTTGCTTCTGATTGACCAATTGGGTTTGTCGCACGGACACAGAATGTGTAAGTTGATACAGGAGCGAGGTTATAAACGTTGAAGTGTGGCTCATTGGTGCGTCCAACTTCAACAAACTGACCATCAGCTTCTTGTTCAACAATGTAGCGAACTGCCTGCGGTACAGCATCCCATGTGAGACTGACACTACCGTGGGTTGGACGGCTAACAGTCACATTCGTTGGTACCGCTGGGGCTTCTGTATAGTTAATCAACGCTGTCACTGGTTGGTTATCAACTGCTGCACGGCGCAAATCATTGCCAACAAGAATATTATCCTGAGATGTGAAGTTCAAGACAGCGTCACGTTTTGCTTTAAGTGTCACATAAGCCACTCGACCTGAACCGCTCAGCAATTCTTTTTGACCAAAGTTAATGAATGAGAAGACAACATCATGTTGACCAGAACGCGTGCGACTTTGTGAGAAGTTCTCTGCCTGCTTCGTAAAGCTCTCAGGAGTCACATTACCGCGAGCAACCAATTCAAAGTCTGCTTCACTCACTTGGAAGGTTGATGTCAACGCATTGACAGCTGCTAAGTCATCAGCAATCAGGTAAACCTTAACTTCCTCACCAGTCTTCACATCCAGCTTCTCAGCTTCAAAGCGCAGGTTACCACTTGGAGCAACTGTTGAGCGCTCAGTAACACCGCCGTCAAGTTGAACAGCTGCGATACTGATGTCATAAGCATCAATCAAACCATTTTTATTGGCATCTGCACGCTCAACATAACCACCAAAGTCACTATCTGCACGACGCAAACCTGCGTAGTTGAGGAAGGAGGTCTTATCATCGTTGGTAATCTGACCGTCGTTACTGATGTCGCCTGGCACAAACATACGTGTTCCTGGTTTCTTGAAGATCAGCATTTCTTCACCAGAGATAAAGCCATTTTGGCTACTATCCACCTGGAAGTGAACATAACGTGCTCGTTTGTCGAGAGTGTGTTTACCAACTGAGTTAGCATCACTACGCCAGTCGGCAGAACCTGTAAAGTCCCAAGTTTCGCCATCTTCACTGGTCCAGACCTTAGCCCAAATCACGCGACCATTGACACCACCGTCATTGCGCTGATGGTACTCAAGATAATCAAGATCATAAACGCCACCAAGGTCTACACGAATGTAAGAACCTGCTGATACTTGTTCGTTCCAGCGGCTGTGGAACTGTGCACCTTTCTTCTTGTCAAAGAGTTTATCGATCCCTTGACCACCCTGTGTTCTGATATTAGTTGTAACGCTTGCTGGGTTAATTTCAATCGCTTCTGCCCACGGGTCATTCTTAGTCTCTGCTGTCACAGCGTCTGACCAATCAGATGTGCCTTTAGCATTAACCGCACGCACCTTAAAGGTGTGGGAGGTGCCTGGGTTTAATCCATCAAAGTTGAATTCAGTCGCTTTGATATTTCTGTAAAGGACACCGTTGTGTTCAACATCGTATGATGTCGCGTTGTCAGAAGCTGACCAGGTCGCTTTAATAGCTTTAGCGCTGACAGTGTCCTCTGGTGTTGCCAGATTTGTTGGTGTAGCTGGTGCTTCAAGACCTTCTGGTGCTTGCTCAGTAGCTTTGGCGTTGCTAAAGCCGTTGATTGTTACCTCAACCTTGTTGGTTGTCACGTCATGAGCCGCCAACTTGATTTTCAGCAAGTCGTTCATGGTCACATCGAGCGCCTTAATCTCTGCACTGGTTGGGTTATAAGTTGCAAGTTTCGTATCTTTGTGGTAGAAGAAGACGTTTGTGCCCTTGCTGTACTCTTCCAGCGTATTAACACGACGAACTTCTACCGATTGACCGTTGACCTTAACTTGTACAGACTCGACATCTTTAGAGACATTGACGTGAAGCTCAGTGGTTTTATCTTTCTTGAAGCCGTCAAAGTCACCCTCAGTGCGTTCGATTGTCAAGACCGCACGACCTGTTGTGTTAGAGTCGTCCGCCACACTCTTAATCAGAGTTGTTGCGACTTTACCTGCTTTGTAGTCTACGCTCTTACCGTCATCCTCGTAGAGTTTGAACTCGCTAACCTTGTGTGGATAGAATTGAATCAAACGGTTACCACGGTCAATCTCTGCTGGATTGTTGTTGGCGTTAGTCATTGGGATAATAGCGCCATTCTTAACAAATACTGGAAGTTTCCACAGAGGCGCTTCGTAGTTGTTTAGAACTTGACCACCCTCGTATTTTTGACCAGTGTAAAGGTCAATCCACTCAGCTCCAGCCGGCAAGAAGATGTTGTTTCTGACATCATCGCCGTTTTCCTTCATGGCTGCATTTTTGTAAATAGGTGCAACGAGGAAGTTATCACCGTACATGTACTGGTACTGCACAGCTTTGGTGTAAGCCAGTGGCTGATCTGAGAAGTCAATCAACATGGCGCGCACGATTGGCTTACCAGAAACAGAGGCATCATGCCCTGTTGAGTAAGCATAAGGCACCAGAGTTGATTTGAGCTTCATAGACATACGGTTGATGTCTGTCGTGCGATCATCAAATGAGAATGGTGTCTTAGGCTCATTCCCCCAACCATCCATGTTCATCAGGATAGATGTGAAAGCCTTCCACTGATAATCACGAGCGTTGATAACGGCATTACCGCCACCAAAGATACCATCCATGTCAGAACCCATATTCGGGTTACCAGACAAGCCTAGACCGATGTAAGTTGGGATATGGAAACGAATATACTCCCACTCACCACCACGTTGGTCACCAGACCAGATACCAGCACTACGCTGAGTACCAGTCCAGCCATCGAGAGAGACGATGAACGGACGAGCCTTATCCTCTCCACTCTTTTCAGTCAGAAGCTTAGCCCCTTCATCAACACCATTGAGACCAAAGTTGTAACCAGGACCTACCCAAGCCACGTCAGTCTTAATGGCACGGATACCTGCTGTACCAACCTCTTTATCGATATCACGGTGAGTAACCACATCACCACGTGTTGAGTAAAGATCTGCCTGTGTCCAAAGGCCAACTTCAACGTTATTTTGTTTTGCCCACTCAACAAAGGCTTTCAGGTTCTGAATATTACCATCTAAAGTCTCTGTCTGACCATAACCAGCTCCATAACCATCGTTTGGCAAGAACCACCCAAGAGGTAAGTTCAGCCGTTTATAGCGTTCAATCACGGCACGAGCAGAGAACTGATGGCTCTCTGGTGTATCACCGTTCAAGTTTTCCTTGATGTCTCCTGGCTGTACGGTGTGGCTACGCCCATCAAACTCTTTATAGTATTTACCATCTTCAAAGAGAACTGCGCCTGCTGTACCTTTAGGCACTTCACGCCAGTAGTCACGGTTATAAGCATTCAAGTGACCCAAGTAGAGTGCATATTCTGGCAAGACAGCCGGAGCACCTGTCAATTCATGACAGTCTTTTAAGATATCTGCTGGTTTTGAATTGATGAAGTAGAAGGCATCAAAACGCTCTTCGTTGTGGGTGCTGGTGAGTTGCGCTTTATTATCCGTACCAAAATCATACTGGCCTGGGCGGAAGGTATGGCGCATCACACCGTAACCCTTACTTGACCAGTAAAATGGTGCTGGGGAAGCTACTGAACCATCAATCCAGTTGTTCTCATTGACAATATTGATTTTTTCACCCTTGTGCGTGAAGCGACCGTTTTGCATACCGCCACCAAAGAACTGTTCGTCCTCTGTTTGGGCTAAGGTCTGAGTTGTTTTACCACCAGCGATAGAAACAGGCGCTACTTCTTTGGTCACATAAGCATTCTTCTCACGGTCATAAACAGACATGAGTGAGGTTTTCTTATCAAAGATAACCAACACTTTTGGTGTTTCGAGGATATAGCGTGATTCTTCATCAACTAATTTACCGATTTGACCATAGGTTTCTTGGTAGTTCGCTTGATTTTTCAGAGTGATATTAGCCGGACGACCAGCATGAACAAGCTCTGGGTTAGAAACGAACTCTGCGCCCTCTTTTTCGATATTGAAGCGGAAAACGTGGTCGTTATAGAAGTTAACCTGAGCCTTATGACCTGTTTCGTAAGTGATGGAAGCTGTACCATTCTCAAATGTGACGTTGGTGATACGTCCAACAGAGGAGGCTGGTCTATTATACTCACCTTCCACCGTTTCTACTGGTGGGTAAACCGGTGTCAGTGTTGATGTAGGCGCAGACGGTGGAGTTTGCTGACGAACTGCAGCTTCAATCATCGGAGACAAGTTGTTCGTAGCATCCATCAATTGAACGTTGTAGGTTTTTTCAGCGAGCAAGTCCTGATTAACAGTCACTTGTACACGACGCTCACCTGTTGGAATGCTTGCATAACCGATAAAATAAGTCTCTTGAGTTGTGCCTTCTGGGTTAATGACAATAGCTAACTCACCTGCTTGAACTCCTTCAGGTAGAACAACATCTACTTGACGAGTTCCAGCGACAAAGTCTGCTGAAACAGCTGCTGGAGGGGCAACAGTATCAGCTACAAATGTCTTAGGATCTGATTCAAGACCTTGAACAGTAGCGATAGTCACCGCATAAGTCTGACCGTTTTCTAGTAATCTGTCGAGCGCAAGCACTGCAATGCCATCTTCTAAGTGAGATTCTTCAAGAGTAAGCTCTTTTAGAACTTGAGCGTCATTGGTTTTTAGTTTGACAACATGACTAGCTACTGCTTCTTGTGGGAGCGTTACTGCAACCTGGCTGACTGTTTCTCCATCCTGTTGCAGAGGAGCATTAAACAACCGTACAGCTGCCGGAGCTTGAGGAGGTGTCTGTATTGGACGTTCCAATGTTCCCCGACGGTAGACTGCCATTTTAGGATTTATAATAGTTACGGCAGATTCTCCAAGCTTCGTTGAGGTCTTTTCACCATTTTGTGCTTCATAAGTCGTTACAGTCACTCGTTTGCCTGCAACAGCTTCACTGACCAGCTCTTCTTGATCTTTATATTTGGTCACATCATCAATGTAATGTTTTTCATCAGTTACTAAGGTTTCAGTAACCGTTTCTTCAATAACAAGCTTCTTACCCTGAGGAATAAACTTGGAGGCAGAGACAAGGTGTGGCTGAGTATTGGCAGGTGCAGCATTCCCTACAAGTGTATTGGTAGCAGTCAAGCGGAAATATTTCGCATCTACCGGTTCAATCACAAAATCAATCGGCATGCGGTTTCCACGACGTTGATAAGCTGCCCCCTCATTTTCTGGTTTATTAAGCATATGTGGCTGACCATCTTGCTGTTCAACAGCTGTAAAGGTCACTTTCTTCCAGCTACCCTCTTCACCAGTTTTACTGTACTCGATGTAGCCATTGGCAGCAACTCCTGCTTCGTTGTGGTAGCTACTTCCCAGAGATGATTTGCCATCTTGCATCGCTTGATAAGTGATGCGCTCAACTCTGGCAACATCGTCCAAGCGAACTGTCAGTTTCGGCTTCTCAGTTTCTCCAATACCGACCCAAGCTGTAGCTTCACTACCGTCAACAGCATTTGTCGCAGGGAATCCTTCTTTTACGTTATCTGCTTGAGCGTAATTCTTATCAACAGAAACTACCTCATCAATTGTGCGCACGGCACTTTCCGTTTTTGCTTCCCCGCTCACTTCAAATTTAGTTGACTCAGGTGCAACAACTTCCTCAACCTCTTTTTCTGCCACAGCACCATCTTGGGTACTTTCTAGCGAAGCTGCTCCAGTTGGTCCAGCTGGAACAGGTGGCTGAACAGGCTGAACCCCTGTTTCTTCAGCATAAGCTGTACCGGCACTCAAAAAGCTCAATCCAATAACTGCTGAGCAGACACCGATTGAGAATTTTCGAATACTATATTTATTTTGTTTATCGAATAAATGCTTCATTCAATAAGTCTCCTTTTCTGATAGCGCTTTCTATTCTACGTCACTTTAACACGGCAAACTTTTTTTGTCAAGTATTTTAATAAAAATAAACAAAAAATTACAATCTATTTAATATATTCAGGTCTGTTTTGACATTTTTAGATAAAAATAAAAGAGCTAAAAACCACATCTTTAGCTCTGCTATTTTTCAAAAAACTACCCAACAACTCCTGTCCCCAACAGATGACCAATCACAAAGGTCACAAATATGGTCAACAGACCAACCATAATGTTACGACCAACAGCAGGAACAATCGGTGCTTCGCCCAGTCTGGCACTGGTATAACCTGTCACAAACAAGGACAGGATAACGACTAACACTGTTGCAGGAATGCGAATCGAAACAGGAAAAAGCATCACCGCAAGCATCGGAAATACAGCGCCTGCCACAAAAGCAAGAAAACTAGACAATGCCGCATGCCATGGGTTGGTAAAGGCTTCAAAATCCATATTGTATTTTTCTTCCACCAAAGTTTTAACGGGATTCTTGGCAAAAGCTTTATTAACCATAAACTCTGCTGCTGTTTCACACTCCCCACGCGCCATATAGATAGCTTTGAGAGATAGCCGAGCAGCGTCAGGGTGTTCGGTGTAGAGCCGCCGTTCTTTTTCTGTCGCTGCCTGCTCAGTATCCTTCTGAGTTGGGACAGAGACATACTCTCCACCTGCCATCGAAAAAGCGCCTGCTAAAACAGCTGACATCCCCGACAAAAAAATCACCCATTGATCAGTTGTCGCTGATGCCACCCCGATGACAACACCTACAATGAACACAATCCCATCATTTGCCCCAAGAACTCCTGCACGCAGGATATTTAATTTGCTCGAAAATTGTTCACTCATCTGCTTCATCTCCTGTTTCTAGTATAGCAAACTATACACGCTTGTCAATAATGATTATAAATAAGTTCCACATGATCCTTGAACTGAGCTATCATTCTCCGAACAACCGAAACATCAACTGACATTAGTCATTAGTCACAGGGTGAACCTGTCGTCATCTTCGGTATCAGCTAAGCAAACTGATTTAATATATTTTGCTAGCCTATCACGATAACTGAGTTGACATTAGCAAAAAACGAGGGAAAATTCCCTCGTTCAATTCTTATTTAGCGATTTTTGCAAAGTACTCAAGTGTACGAACCAATTGAGCAGTGTAAGACATTTCGTTGTCGTACCAAGATACAACTTTTACCAATTGTTGACCGTCAACAGTCAACACTTTAGTTTGAGTCGCATCAAAGAGTGAACCGTAAGAGATACCTACGATATCAGAAGATACGATTGGGTCTTCTGTGTAACCGTAAGACTCGTTAGCTACTGACTTCATGTGAGCGTTGATAGCTTCAACTGAAGCTTCTTTTTCAAGAGTAACAACCAACTCAGTTACAGAACCTGTTGGAACTGGAACACGTTGTGCAGCACCGTCAAGTTTACCGTTCAACTCAGGAATTACCAAACCGATAGCTTTAGCTGCACCAGTTGAGTTAGGAACGATGTTTACAGCAGCAGCGCGCGCACGACGGAGGTCACCGTTACGGTGTGGTGCATCCAAAGTGTTTTGGTCACCAGTGTAACCGTGGATAGTTGTCATGAGACCTTTTTGGATACCAAAAGCATCGTGAAGGGCTTTAGCCATTGGTGCCAAGCAGTTAGTTGTACATGATGCACCTGAGATAACTGTTTCAGTACCATCAAGGATGTCGTGGTTAGTGTTAAATACAACAGTTTTCACATCGTTACCACCAGGAGCAGTGATCACAACTTTTTTCGCACCGTTAGCGTGCAAATGTTTTTCTGCTTTTTCTTTTGAAGCGAAGAAACCAGTAGCTTCCAATACGATGTCAACACCTTCAGTTGCCCAGTCGATGTTTGCTGGATCAGCTTCAGCTGATACGCGAACGAAGTTACCATTTACTTCAAAACCACCATCTTTAACTTCAACAGTACCGTCAAAACGACCTTGAGTTGTGTCGTATTTCAAGAGGTGAGCCAACATATTTGGATCTGTCAAGTCGTTGATGCGAGTTACTTCAACACCTTCCAAACCTTGGATCAAGCGGAAAGCAAGACGACCGATACGTCCGAAACCGTTAATACCAACTTTAACTACCATTTGCGATTTCCTCCTTATGAAAATCAAATAAAATTTTATCAGGCAAAGCCTTTTGTGAAAAGATTAACTTGCAGCTCTGCAATAATCCCTCAACAAATCTATTATACTTCTTTTCAAATAAAAATGCAATATTTTTCAGTTAAATCGACAACTAAAATCATGAGCGACTGTTTGGAGCCTGAGTTAACTTGGTTTTAAGGCAAAAAGAAAACCAGTCAATGACTGGTGAGGTATGCGGAGAGTGGGACTTGAACCCACACGGCCTAAAGCGGCCACAGGATCCTTAGTCCTGCGCGTCTGCCAATTCCGCCATCCCCGCGAATGGCTTGTTGTCTTAACAACAAAAACAATTATAGCAAACCATTCAATACTTGTCAATAACCTAATTCAATTTTTTTCAAAAATATCATTAGACATGCAATGACAGCTCTAAAATATCTGGTATTTTGGTAGTTGACAAGATAAATAATTTGACACCTGATATTTGCCCTAAAACATGATGAAACGAATCGTGATGCTAGAACAAGACAAGTAGTTGCCGCAGGGCGGTTACTTTAAAGCATCAATAACGGCCTTGAACAACTCCACTCCTGATCAACCGTCTAGCAATAACTGTTGCGATAATCACTTTAATCGTATCTCCTGGCACAAAAATCAGGTTAGACAACAATAAATCTGTCCACGTCATATCAGAAAAATATTGCAACCAAAAGACACCAAGCAGATACACCACAGGAAGGCTTGCCAACCAAAGTAAGATAGCATCCGTAATCCATCGAGAAGGTTTTACCAATCGTGTTAAGCCCTCATACAACAGGGGTACAGCCAGCCAAGCCACAACGTAACCAGCCGTCGGTCCAGTGAGGACAGGTAGAGTGGTATTCCCGCCTGTAAAGACTGGCAAGACTAACCCAATCATCAAAAATAACAGAACACTCAGGCTTCCTCGAGTGCCTCCCAGCAAAGCGGCTGCCAGCATCACACCCATATTTTGCAAGACGATTGGAACAGGTATAACACCTAGGGAAATAGGTGGCAAAAATCCCAAAACACAGATCAGGGCTGTCACCAGCGCCATTTGAGCGAGAGATTTACTCTGAAACATGATAAAATAAGTCCTTTCTTTATCAAGATGCTATCGTTGAACTAGGCAAGATGTTGTGATTTCTTGAAAACTTTACAGAAAGCAAGTCTCGTCATCTAGCATTTTGAAAACAGCTTCTCTATTCTCATCATAGCAAAAGCTATCTATGTTTGTCAACCTTATTTTTATTTCGGTTAACATTTGTTCGAATAAAAAACCAAAGGCTAGCTGGTCTGGCCCTTGGCTTCTTGTAAGAGGATAAGTGAGGAAGTTTTATTAAGGCTTGTCAACATTGATAAACTCAAGGTCATCCACGGTCAGCTCTACCATCAGTTTATCGTCACGATCGAGGTTGAGCAGTTGCTCCAAACTCTGACTGGCAAACGTCGCTACTTTTTTTTGGCGGTCTAGGTCATCAAGGACATGCTCTGAGGTCTCGTAGATGGCTTCTTGGCTTTTTTCAGCGAGAAACTCCTGTGCTTTTTGCCCAGAGGTAAAGAGGTCAACTGCCTTATCAACTAAGCCACTCCCGCTTTTTTTGATGACAGGCACGCCAGTAGCTTGCGAATCAACGTAGACCGTCAGTGGTTTCTTAAAGCTCAAAACGCTGTTTGTTATGGTTAGGTCACTCTTATCCAACCCCTTCAACTCCAGTTTAAACTCGGTTTTAACAGGAATTTCAGCCACCAAATCTCGTCCGACAAGTGCTTTGGTCAAAGGCTCAGTCCACTCAGGCCAGTCTTTGAAATGCTTGTTGGTAAACACTTGCTCCGCTGTCGTCTCAACATCTACACCAGCAACGACCAGCTGATTTTCACGCTCAAAGCGCTTGATGACAAAGCTGTATTTACTCGTTAATATCCCACCAAAAAACTGCTCTCGAAAGTGAAACACCAGACTTAGCGCTATCAACACAAGAACAACTAAACTAGCAATCTTCTTTGCCATAAATTTTCCAATTAGTTTCATGTGAAACCTCCATTTAACTCAACAAAACCATTATATATATAAGTTGTCAAGCGTTTTTTACTTATTTTTCAAAATAAATATCGTAGTGGTTACTGCACTTGGGATTAAAGGGCGACTGGCAGAGCGGGCAAGCGCCTGTTTTATAATCAGATAAGGACAGTTGCTGACGGCAGACACCGCATAACACGGGGTGTAGCTCGTTAGCAGAGGTTACCTGAAAGACATGGTCTGTTAAGACATCATGGCATTGGTAACAGGCATAATACCGCTGGCATTGCCCACATTTGAGAGCGACAATATCCAGTTCGCTATGGTAATGCCTGCAACGGCTATGCTGATCAAGGTCAAGACCGTAAAAGAGAGGTTCCGCCATGGTTAGCCCTGCTTGTTCTTAGCAATCGACCGCCCTTTGCCCTCCAGATAAACCATCAGGATAGAAATATCAGCTGGGTTGACCCCTGAAATTCGGCTAGCCTGTCCAATGGTTTCAGGATTGATTTTCTTAAACTTCTGACGGGCTTCGGTAGCAATAGAGTCGATGTCATCCCAGTCAATGTCAGATGGAATCCGCTTTTCTTCCATGCGCTTCATCTTGTCCACCTGATCGAGCGCTTTAGCGATATAGCCCTCGTACTTAATCTCGGTTTCAATCAGCTCGATTACTTTACCATCCAGTGACTCCGCCGCTTCACCGACAAACTGGGTCACCACAGCATAGTCAATCTCAGGTCGGCGCATGAAGTCCTTAGCCGTCATGGCATCGGTCAACGGCTTGAAGCCAAGGGCTTGAACATGCTCATTGGTCTCCTTGACGGGTTTGAGTTTAATGCTGGCAAGACGTGCCATCTCACGTTCAAATTGGTCTTTCTTTTCTTGGAACATGGCCCAGCGGTCATCGGCTACCAGTCCAACTTTGCGACCAATCGGTGTCAATCGCATGTCGGCATTGTCATGGCGGAGAATGAGGCGATACTCTGCTCGTGAGGTCAAGAGACGGTAAGGCTCCAGCGTCCCCTTGGTCACGAGGTCATCAATCATGACCCCGATATAGCCATCACTCCGTCCCAAAATCAGCTCAGGCTTGCCCTGAACCTTGAGTGCCGCGTTAATCCCTGCTATCAAGCCCTGTCCAGCGGCTTCTTCATAACCCGATGTGCCATTGGTCTGACCCGCTGTGAAAAGACCACTGATGGACTTGGTCTCCAAGGTCGCACGGAGCTGGTGAGGCAGAACGATGTCGTACTCGATGGCATAGCCTGTCCGCATCATCTCTGCATTTTCTAAGCCCTTGATAGAGTGGAGCAGTTCTTTTTGAACATCTTCCGGTAGGCTGGTGGACAGCCCTTGAACGTAGATTTCTTCGGTGTTTCGACCTTCTGGCTCAAGGAAGAGCTGGTGACGTTCCTTGTCGGCAAAGCGGACAATCTTATCCTCAATCGATGGGCAGTAGCGAGGTCCGACGCCCTTGACTACCCCTGAAAACATCGGGGCTCGGTGGAGGTTGTCATTGATAATCTGGTGGCTGGTCTCATTGGTATAGGTCAACCAGCAAGGCACTTGGTCGGTCACATAGTCCTCGTCCTTGGACAGGAAGGAGAAGTGATTGGGCTTGTCATCTCCAGGCTGGATTTCGGTCACCGAGTAGTCGATAGAAGACGCCTTGATGCGTGGCGGCGTTCCTGTCTTGAAGCGTCCAATTTCTAGTCCTAGCTCTTTGAGGTTGTCCGCCAGCTTGACAGACGCTAGGCTATTATTTGGACCAGAGGAATACTTGAGGTCTCCGATGATGATTTCCCCCCGCAGGGCTGTCCCTGTGGTGACAACGACTGCTGCTGCCGAAAAGGCCTGTCCCGTCGCTGTCTTCACACCGATGACCTGCCCATTGTCCACCAAAACCTCGGCAATCTCGGACTGGCGAAGCGTGAGGTTCTCTTGGCGCTCAACGGTTTGCTTCATCAGCTGGGCGTAGAGCGCCTTGTCTGCCTGAGCACGAAGCGCACGGACAGCAGGGCCCTTGCCGGTGTTGAGCATCTTCATCTGGATATAGGACTTGTCGATGTTGCGCCCCATCTCGCCCCCCAGAGCGTCAATCTCGCGAACGACAATACCCTTGGCAGAGCCGCCAACAGATGGGTTGCAGGGCATAAAGGCCAGCATGTCAACATTGAGGGTGGCAAGGAGGGTCTTAGCCCCCATACGGCTGGCAGCCAGACTCGCTTCGACTCCAGCGTGTCCCGCACCAATAACGATAATATCGTAGTCTTCTGTAAAGTTCATGTCTTTTTATGAAAAATAGCAGAGCTGCTATCTTGTTCCTTTCTTTGATTACTGGTTTTTGATGTTTACAAAAAAGCCAAAACTCCCAGAATTGCATGCAAAAAAGCATACAAGACAATGAGCTTTGACTTTCATCGTGTTGTTAGGATTATTTTAGCAGAAAAAGAAATCTCTTTCAACCAATATCATTTATAAATTAGTACTATGATTATTCACTTAGTCAATGCCATAGGTAATCCGATAAGAACCCTCCAAATGACCACCAGTTTCATCTGTTGATTCTGCTCGACTAGAAACCCCCAATGTAACTCCTCCATAAAGAAAGTCTGGGCTCATGATACTAGCAAAACCATAAGATTTATTATCTGGATTTAACAAGGTATGTAGGTGACCATTGTTGCTATTATAGACACCATTAGAAGCATTTAGAGCGTCTAGTTCACCATAAGCAAATGCATCAGATGCAGTCAAGGCATCTCTCATGCCATAGCCCCACTGGATAATCTCACCATTAAAACCTTTGCCTGTCTCCAAATCTCTAGCAGAAAAAATACTAGAACTATTCACTCTCTTATGAGCAACTGCTTTATGAATACCTGTCTCTAAAGCACGTTGAATCGCAATACGTTCCAAGGTCTCATCCCACTTAAAACTATCCGCGTACTGCTCAGCAGAAGTAATATTTTTGGACGCCAAATAAGACCGTAAATCAGTATTATTAAATCTTGGATTGATGTTGTTATACATATCCAAACGAAGTTGCTTAAGGTATTCCATTGCCTCTGATTTCACAGACGTTTGTGTCAGGTTAACAACGTAGTCTTTTATATTCGAACTCCCTAGAGCAATACCAGTTTCATAATTTTTAACCTCTGGTTGCTCTGGAACTTCTGGCTGTTCTGGAGTTTCTGGTTGCTCTGGAACTTCTGGCTGTTCCGGAGTTTCTGGTTGCTCTGGAGCTTCTGGCTGTTCCGGAGTTTCTGGTTGTTCTGGAGTTTCTGGTTGTTCTGGAGCTTCTGGCTGTTCCGAAGTTTCTGGTTGCTCTGGAGCTTCTGGCTGTTCCGGAGTTTCTGGTTGCTCTGGAACTTCTGGCTGTTCTGGAGTTTCTGGTTGCTCCGGAACTTCTGGCTGTTCTGGAGTTTCTGGTTGCTCTGGAGTTTCTGGTTGCTCCGGAACTTCTGGCTGTTCTGGAGTTTCTGGTTGCTCTGGAACTTCGGGTTGTTCTGGAGTTTTTGGTTGCTCTGGAGTTTCTGGTTGCTCCGGAACTTCTGGCTGTTCTGGAGTTTCTGGTTGCTCTGGAACTTCGGGTTGTTCTGGAGTTTTTGGTTGCTCTGGAGTTTCTGGTTGCTCCGGAACTTCTGGCTGTTCTGGAGTTTCTGGTTGCTCTGGAACTTCGGGTTGTTCTGGAGTTTTTGGTTGCTCTGGAGTTTTTGGTTGCTCTGGAGTCTCTGTTACTTTTGGTTGTTGTGCCACCTTATCACCAGCATCAGTCGATGTTGATTCAAAATAACCGACAAACTCATAACCAGAGATAGCAAGCTTACCGCTAGGTAATTCCTCACCAATTCTCACTGTCACATCTTTGTTGTAAGCAGATAAAGTACCTGTTGAAATCGCATGAACTACAGTTGCTGTTGCCAAACCACCAACAGCAGTCAAAGTTGCCATGTAGATAGCACTCTTACGACCAGACTTACCTACCTTAACAGCCACAATCAATGCTCCAATTCCTAAGAGAGCAACTAAAGGACTACTTGTACTATTAGTTTGCGGCAAACTTGCCTTGACACTTGAGGTTGGACGATAAACAAGGTAATAGGTAGCTTCCTTAGTAACTTTTTCTGGTAAAGCCTGAATCAGACTAGCCTTCTCTTCCGCATTTAATTCATCAACGGTTGAATAACGATACTGAACAGTTATCTCATTAGTATCTGAAGAAGTTGCGTTATCAGCAAAAACTTGACTTTGACCAAACAAAGACAACAAACTAGCTCCAATAACCGCAGAAACCATCCCGCAGGCTTTCAACTTTCTAAAACCATATTTTTTTTGAAGTTGCGCACGCTGAACTCTACTTTTCATCATATTCTCCTTTTTTTAACAAAGATTGCAAATTAATTATATCATTAAAGCAAATACTTCGTCAATCACAAACACTATTTCCAGACATATCTTTCCCCTAAATATACTGACAAACCTCCCCATCCCGATAGGCCTGGTCAATCATGCCGCCACTCAAGCACTCATCAACCGTCACGAACACATGGGCGATTAACCTAACGCTCATTTGATGTTCCCTCCATATTCACCACATGCTTGACCTGCCCGTCCCAGTTTTTGAGAGCGGTCTTTAGAAAAGCTGGGTTGAGGTCAAGTGCCTCAAGGTCGTCAAAACTCACCCATTCACACTGGCGACGGCTGTCACCTTCAACCATGCTGGCATTTGGTTCAGACAGCGGCGTGACCAAATAGTGGAACTCGATCTGATGAAAAATCCGACCGTCCAGCTCAAAGTGGTTCTCAACGACAAAGGCGAGTTCATCAACCTGGCTATCACAGCCAACCTCCTCACGCACCTCACGTCGGACAGCCTCTTCAGTCGTTTCACCGACAGCAATCGCGCCACCAATGCAGTAATATTGTCCAGCAGGCGATTTGGCGAGATAAATCTGATTGCCCCTAACCAACAGCTCTGTTGCTCGAACGCCGAACGTCTTATGGTCTGTTGTTGTTCTAAAATCCATGGGTCACCTCCAGTCGTCAGAAAAAGCCAAAGCTAGTTCATCATTGCACGCCAAAGAACGCACAAGACAATGAGCTTTGACTTTCATCGTGTTGTTAAGGGTATTGTAGCAAAATCACACACACTTGTCAAATCAATAGCCCCTCAACACCACGATGCAGGCTCTGATTTTGCCAGATGAAGCACGTACTTTCAACCATTGCCCATGACCAACAAAACAGCAGGAAAATCGACCTTAAACCGTCAATTTTCCTACTGTCTTGATGAACAAACTGTCTAAAGACTTTTTTCTTCTTGGTCGTGCGCGATAAGCTAACGACCCAATCTGAGTCTCACGAGAATAAGACGTTTTATGTTGGTAGAGATAAGCTAAGGCTAACCCCAAAACCATACTGGTCAGAAGGCTCAACACCAAGCCCCAACCCGATGTTGACACCGTTGACTGACTGATGACACTTTGAAACAATTGATTAAGCATAATGTGGATCCCTCACTAACATTTTGGACTGGTGCAGGGTATAAGCCTGACCATATTTAGAAAATGATACTTTGTCAAGATTGTACTGATGTAAGATATTCTCCAGCCAAGCAGGCAGCTGGTCACTGACCTTAATCTCCATAATCAGTTGTTGCTCTGGCAAAAGTGGAAGAGCCATCGAACTTGTCAGGACAAGGTCGTTGACCACAGCCTAGGTGACGCTCGTGTCCAGCGTGACACGGACTGACGGATTGTCCTTGCCTTTGAATGATAGACGCTTGTAGGAAATTAACATCCGCGGTTTAATCGTGCCGTATCTCTGTTGCAATGTTTCCAGCTGGGCCAGCAGCCGTTTATCTTCAGTATGATTTTCCACATCACCTGCCACTAGCAGACCTGCCTGCTTGGGAGTGGTTTTGATTCGATATTTGTAGCCAACACCATCTATTTTTTGCTTGATTTCTAAAAATGCTGGTGCCTCTAAATCGCCATTCCTGTCATAAGTCCTCAAACGAAGCTTTTCCTTGCCGTATTTTTTGGCCAACGAATCTTGAACCATATCAAAATGCTTCGTATCAAAGTAGAGGCTTGTGATGGTGGATTGGGCAAAGTCATCTGCCTCCATGTACTCGCCCAAGTCTGACAGCAAGTGGGGCAGCTGAGCTAGGCTCACTAAATATTTGGTTTCTACCCGCTTAAACTCTTTTTGGTGAATGCGTTTGGTCATGTTGTGTTCTTCTCTTAGATTAGTCATCGTTTAGCGTCTTGGCATACCACCACCAGGTCCACCCATCATCATGGAGTTGGTGATGTCGGTCATCTGCTGACCGTTGACGGTAATTGTGCCACCCGTATGGGTCACTGTGCCGTCAAAGTCAAAGGCAGACTGTCCTGTAATGGTGAGATTGCCTCCTGTTATGGTCAAATCCCCGTTGGAATCGATGGCATCAGTATCGCCAGCAGCCATGTTTATCGTAATGTCGCCACCGTTGATGGTCAGGCTGACCCCATCCATGACCATCATGCTATCAGATGACTTGGTCCAGTCGGTCGCATTGATGCCGTCATCCGTCGCATTAAGGGCAATCGTGCCGCCATTGATGGTGATGACTTTTCCTTCAATCCCTTCTGTGCTGGACTGGATGTCGATGGTGCCGCTGTCGATGACCAGTTCATTGGTCGCGTGGATGGCGTCGTCACCAGCCGTGATGGTGAGCTTGCTATTTTCGATATACAGATTACCGAGGCTAGTGTCCTCGTCATTGTCCGAGTGAAGGACATCTTCTGTCGCCGTCAGGGTCATGGTCGCTCCAGTCATATTCAGCGCATCATTGGCTGACAGGGCATGTTTAACGGCTGTTATGGTGTAGGTCCCACCCGCAATTTTCAGGTCGTCATTCGACTTGATGGCATTGTTGTAGTTGCCCTCGACTTCGAGACTACCTGTTCCATTGATGGTTAGGTCTTTTTTGCTGTAAATGGCTGCGCTGTAGTCTGTTGCCGTCCGATTGGCAGAATCGGCTAGTTTATTGTGCGTGCCATCAGCTAGGGTCAGGTAGACATTGTCCGCAGAGGTGGCAGCGATAAGGGCATCTGTCCCTGTCATGGTGACACCATTGAGCACGATGTGGACATCATCTGTATCTGCTGCTTCAACCAACAGTTGAACGCCTTGGCTAGAGCCTGAGACGATGTAGGTACCCGCCTACGTAATCTTCACCACAGAACCTGATACAGACACGCCAGTTCCTGTGACCGTCGCCGAAGAACCATTGAGCTGGATGATACTAGCTGTCGCTGCATCGTAGCTGGCGTCCAAATCCTTTTCAGAGAAATAGGTCGTGTTGCCAGTCGTCGTAGAAGTTGCTGTTACCGTTGCCTGATTAGAACTGGTTGCTATAGTTGCTGTTGACGATGCTGTCGAACTTAAGTCTGCTTTGGCTTGGCAAGCTGCTAAGGTTAGCACCGTAAGGAGGGGCGGAAGTATCATTTTTGTTTTCATAAGTATTATCTTCTTTCTGAGACAAAGTATAGGCGCTTTTTCTAAAACATTCCTAAAAATATTCTGAAAATTATCTTAAATCAAAAATCAACCCATTTCTGAGTTGCTCTGTTTCACTTATTCTTATGAAAAAACCTTATGACAGACGACTTCTATCTATACTAACTTGATGATACTAACAATGGCATATCAGCAATTAGTCCTCCGCTGTCTGATAGCCTTGGCGTTCAGGAATAACCCCTCTGACACCGCCTTTTGGCTTTGGCGTATCCCCCTTGTAACGAGGAATCAGATGGATGTGGCAGTGAAAAATGGTCTGACCGGCAACCGCACCGCAGTTGGCACCGACATTGTAACCATCTGGCTGATAACGCGTCTCTAGCATTTCCTTACCCAACTGCAAGAGGTCATCAATGGCTTGTTTTTCGACTGATGTTAACCCAAAATAATCCTCCACATGGCGTTTGGGAACAATCAGCAAATGCCCCTGATTGACAGGGTGTTTATCGTAAAAGGCGCCAGCTAGATTATTTTCTAATATAAAAGGCAAGTCACTACAAAACAAGCAAGAAACGGACATTTTTCACTCCTTTCACGCTAGCAAATGAGGGTGGTTCAACAACGCCTGCTTGAGAGTCGTGCCTAGCACCCCCTCTTTTTCTAATTGGAAATATAACACCGATAAAAAGGCCTGGCTATTGAGTTGTTTAGCATAATCGCTGGGCTCATCTCCAGATACCAGCCGGTCACTTAACCACATCGCTACTTGGTCCTGAGTGAGCCGCTCCTGAGCAAGCAGTTGGAGAAGGACTGCCGCTAAACGACTACTCTCACCTGCTGAGAAAGTTGTTTCAACTTCCAGTAAACAGCCCTGATCACCTCCCAAACATCAGTTAGACGGTTTAAGGGAAATTCGGGATGACAAGCTACCGCTTGTAAAAAATCTGCCCCGTGTGCAATAGCATGAACCCAGCCATGAACGCTATCATAACCTCTGATGTCACGCTCAGCTGGCAGGTAGTCTAGGACCAGTTGCCATAACATCTCTCTGAGACGCCCTCATCCACCCACGATAAGGGTGCCCCTCCTGACCATCCACATAAAGCAATAGAGTATGCAATAGGCTAGTGAAAGATCTGGTTAGGGTACGCTCATCACAAGTCCCTAGACCAGTTGTCTGTAGCTGCCTTGTTAGCGTCTCATCGAGCAAACTAGCCAACTGTACCTCATCAACAAGACCATCAAGCAAGTCATGACAAAAGCTGAGATAAACCAGATTGTCACGAACAGCTGGGTCAGGATCACCAATATGACTGAGCAACCACGCCAGTTCCTCACTAGTATAGGGGTGAGATTGATTTAGTTTTTCCTGTAATTGTTTGATCATTTGTGCTAACCTTTCTATTTTAAGTCAAGAACTCTTTCTAAAGTCTTTCGGTAAGGGTTAGGTTGTTACTTTTTCTAGCCAAACATGATGAAAAAAGCTAATATCACGATAAGGACTGTGATCGCAAACTGCCAACTCCATTCTGGTCATGCCTTCCAACCAGCCCATCTCCGACTTAATCTCATTTGGCTGTAGGGCATAGAAGGTTCGAATCCCCTGATAACGTTCGATTCTAAACTGTCCTGACTGAACCAATTCTGCCATGTCATAACACCTCTCCTGATTGAATGATGGGCTATGATAATCAGCCCCAGCCAGCAAGTCCATTGCCGTGTCAATCTGATGGTTAAAAACGACAGCCTGCATCACTTTCCCAGCACGGTGATGCTTGACGATAGACAACTGACCTGACGGGGTCAGCAAACGATGAAAGGCAGTCAAGTAGGTCGGATAATCTTCCATTGCAACATATTCCAAGACATTGTGGCAGATGATGACATCAAAACTGGCATCTGGAAACTGGTCAAGTAAGTCGATTGAGCCGTGATGTTTGGATAAGTTTTGGTGTTCCTGATGATAGAGCATCTCAGCTGACGGGTCAACAGCCACAACCGTATTGTTTTGACTGAGGAAATCAGCTGTCAAACAAAACCCTGCCCCAAAATCCAAGACACGCTTCCCTTTAACTTCCTTTAATTGGTCAAATAACACCTGATAAAAAATTTTTCCCCAAGGTTGCTCAAGAGTTTGGCGATAATGTGCAATATCCATCACTTTTTTCTCCTTTTTTTTTGATAATTATATCATTTTTTCAACCCTTTTACGAATACCCTATTAGGAGGAAATGATATGTATAATAAAGTTGTTTTAATTGGCAGATTGACTGCCGTGCCAGAAATGATCAAAACACCTAACGATAAATCGGTCACACGGGTGTCGCTTGCCGTCAACAGGCGGTTCAAGTCCCAAAATGGGGAGCGTAGCGCAGACTTCATCAACGTTGTCTTCTGGGGACGTCAAGCTGAGACCCTAGCCAGTTACGGTGGCAAGGGTACGCTCGTTTCGATTGATGGCGAACTGCGTACTAGAAAATATGACAAAAATGGTTCAACCCGCTATATCACTGAGGTGCTGGGGCACAGTTTCCAACTCTTAGAAAGCCGTGCTCAACGTGCTATCAGAGAAAATAATGTCGGTCAAGACTTAGCAGACCTCGTCTTGGAGGAGGAAGAACTGCCCTTCTGAAAGGATGTTTATCCTCATAGTACCCCTTGTCCCCGTCCGACTCGCCCAGAAAGCAATCTCCCTTGGTGGCTGAATTGGTGAGGGAAAATCATTAAAACATAATCACCAGTTAGGGATAAGCTTCTCTTAGTTAACATCAAATGAATCATCACAAAAACGAGCAAGACAGGGTTCTGGACAGCAGAACACCAATCTTGCTCGTTTTATCTATCAGACGAAAGGTTTGCTCAGCCTAGTTGCCTTACATCATGCCGCCCATCATACCTGGATCCATAGCTGGGGCAGCTGGTTTTGGTTCTGGCTTGTTAGCCACAACAGCTTCAGTAGTCAAGATGAGGCCAGCTACTGACGCCGCATTTTGTAGGGCCGAACGAGTTACCTTCACAGGGTCGATAATGCCGGCTTCTAGCATATCTACCCATTCACCAGTTGCAGCATTAAAGCCGTGACCAGCTGGGCTATTTTTTAATTTATCGATGACAACAGACCCCTCAAAACCAGCGTTGAGAGCAATCTGGCGAACAGGTTCTTCCAGCGCACGCTGGACGATGTTGCGACCAGTTGCTTCGTCACTCGTCAAATCTAGAGCCGCCACGGCTGCGATAACGTTGACCAGAGCAGTACCACCACCAGCAACGATGCCTTCTTCAACAGCAGCACGGGTCGCATTGAGTGCATCCTCAATGCGGAGTTTCATCTCCTTGAGTTCGGTCTCAGTCGCCGCACCAACCTTGATCACAGCGACACCACCAGAGAGCTTAGCCAACCGTTCTTGAAGTTTCTCGCGATCAAATTCAGAGGTCGTTGTCTCGATTTGAGACTTAATGATGTTAATGCGGTTAGCAATAGCTGACGCGTCACCTGCCCCCTCGACAATGACTGTGCTATCCTTATCGACAGAGACCTTAACCGCTTGACCGAGAGCTACCATGCTGGCATCTTTGAGGTCAAGTCCCAAATCATCAGTGATAACTGTTCCGCCTGTCAAGATAGCGATGTCTTCTAGCATCGACTTACGACGATCGCCGAAGCCAGGAGCCTTGACGGCAACTACATTGAAGGTGCCACGGATTTTGTTGAGCACCAAGGTTGGCAAGGCTTCACCGTCCACATCATCAGCAATAATGAGGAGCGGACGGTTGGTCTTGAGAATCTCTTCTAAGAGTGGAAGAATGTCCTGAATGTTTGAGATTTTCTTATCCGTGATGAGGATAAATGGGTTGTCTAGGTCAGCAACCATTTTTTCATTGTCCGTCACCATGTACTGAGACAGGTAACCTCGGTCAAACTGCATGCCCTCAACCACTTCGAGTTCAGTCTCCATTCCACGAGACTCTTCGATAGTGATGACACCATCACGACCGACCTTCTCCATGGCTTCTGAGATATACTCACCAACCTTTTCAGAACGTGAGGACACTGCTGCCACCTGAGCGATTTCCTCTTTATTTGCAACTGCTTGAGCTTGATGTTTAAGTTCTGTCACGGCAACATTTACCGCAGCTTCAATCCCGCGACGGATACCGATTGGGTTAGCACCGGCTGTGACGTTTTTCAGACCTTCACGAACGATAGCTTGGGTCAAAACGGTCGCCGTTGTGGTCCCATCACCGGCGATGTCATTGGTTTTTGAAGCCACTTCTGACACCAGCTTTGCCCCCATGTTTTCAAAATGATCCTCCAGCTCAATTTCCTTAGCGATGGTTACCCCATCGTTAGTGATGAGCGGTGAACCGAAAGCTTTTTCAAGCACAACATTACGCCCTTTAGGGCCAAGGGTTACTTTAACTGTATTAGCGAGGATGTCCACCCCACGCACCATGCTCTCACGAGCATCTGCTGAAAATTTAATATCTTTTGCCATGATCACTTTCCTCCCTATGCTTCAATAATGGCGACGATGTCTGCTTCACGCACAATGAGTAGCTCTTCACCCTCATGCTTGACCGCAAGACCAGCTGAGCGATCGACCAGAACTGTCTGATTAACGGTGACACTTGGAGACACCAACTCACCCGTCAGCGTCCGAATGCCCTCACCGACAGCCAAGACTTGGGCGGTCTTGGTCGCTTCACGGCTAGCACCTGCTAGCACAAAGCCACCAACCGTCTGTTCCTCTTCTTTTGCAACGCGCACCAACACGCGGTCGCCTAATGGTTTTAACATGATTTATCCTCCATTTTTAGGGTAATAGCAGAGCTGAGCCCTGTTTTTAGCACTCTATCCTATAGAGCGCTAATGCTACCCTCTATTCTACCACTTGGTCAGAAATAGTCAAGAAAAAAAGTTGCTGATTAAACAGTAATAGAGGCAGGAACAAAAGTCCTAGCCTCCCTTTTTATTATTGTTGCCAAAGTCAGACGCAAAGGTTTTGAGCAACTCTTATCAGCTTTGCCGATTTTAGAGTTGCCAAAGTTCCACTGAATCTTTGGAAGTTGGAAATAGAGCGGACAACGTCCGTGTCAAAGAAAGTCTAGGAAGAGACCTTTTCGACTTCTAAACGTTCAAAATTAAATAAAGTGAGGAAATATCAAATTCTGCCGAATGCCCACTCTCATCTAGGTATCTCTGAAGCGAGTTTTGAAAAAGACAAAGACCACAGCCAACACAAAGAGGATATTTTGCGTCATGACGATGGTAGGCAATTCCTGACCGGTTAACCCAAACCCAAAGGCCAGTAAAGTTGGCAGACCGAGACAGGTTAAGGTCAGATTATAAGCTTGTTTGAACCCCTTGATGTCAAACCATTTGGTCAGGGAAGCCAGAAAAAGAATGCCACTCGCACCAAGCACCAAAAAGATAAAGTTCGTCCCTAAAATCAAGCAAGAACTACTAATCAGAAAAAGACTGACACCAAAACGATTGCTCGTAAACCAGTGGTTAGAGATTGCTGCTGACAGCGCCTCTTTTGAGGAAATATCTTGCTGACTGAGCTGTTGGTAGGGCACAGTGACGACATCAATCTTATCTTTAACGAGTTTTAACTGTTGCTTGCCAAAATGGTAGCTCACCCCGGTCTCTTCTGGTGCCTTATCACCAAAAGTCACTTGGGGAAAGCTCGCTTCCTCAACCATCAACTCACCATCTCTTAATTTTCCCGTTTGCAGATGAGTAATAACCTCTGTGGTTAAGGGCTCGTAAATGCCACTAACCACCCTCTCCAAGGGATAACTCTCCATTTGCCCAACTTGTAGAGAAACAGGAATAAATAAAAGTGACATCAAGAAAATGGTGGTCAAAATAGCCTGCCAGACCGTAAGAGAGGTTCTCTGGGCAAATACCCGCCTAGGCGATAGCAAGCTGGAAAAATAAGACATCGGATAGCGCATCCTTGTAGCTCCTTTCGTAGAAAGAGTGGGACAAGATCTCTTGCCACCACTCTTAAACTGATTTGAGATGTTATTAAACCTTCTCTTATTCTATCCTTTTGTCCCACCTTTTGTCAAACCAGACACAAAGTTTTTCTGGAGCATGAAGAAGAGGATTGAGATTGGCACAGCAATCAAAATAGCTCCCGCTGCAAAAAGTGTGACACGTTGGTTCTTGGCATCAGAGATAAAGGTCTGAAGCCCAACCGCAACAGTATAGTATTCTTGTGAGCGAAGCAAGAACTTAGCGAGCATGAAATCTCCAAACGGTCCCATAAAGGCCCAAAGTGCCTGAACGGCAATCATTGGCTTGACGAGGGGAAGAACAATTTGCCACAAAATCCGCAAATGTCCTGCGCCGTCGAGTTTAGCAGATTCGTCCAAGTCATACGGTACCGTATCAAAGTAGCCTTTCATCAGCCAAGCATTCATCGGGATACCACCACCAACGTAAATCAGAATCAAGAACCAGTACTGGTTAAGGGCGTTGAAGAGCCAGGCCATAACAAAGTAGGCAGTCAGAGCAGCCATGGTTGGCACCATTTGAATCACTAAGAAGAACAATAAACTTTTTTTCTTGCCGTAAAAGTTATAACGACTATACGCATACCCTGTCAGAGTGATCACCGTCACTTGGATAATCATGGTGAAAAAGGCCACGATAATCGTATTGAGGTACCAACGCCCATAAAGCGTCTCAGTGAACAAGCGACTAAAGTTATTAAGCGTGAAATTGCTCGTTAGATCAAACGTAAAGGCTGTCACATTCCCTGGGCGAAAAGCTGAGCTAACCGTTACCATGATTGGGAACAAGATAATCGTTGCTAACAAGAGCAAATAGACGTAGGTAAAGAATTGTGTCAGAAATTTTTTCCGTTTGACAGAGCTTGAAAATTGTTTAGAAGCCATCTATCTATCCTCCATATTAAACGCATTGAATTTTTTAAAGGTGATAAGTGACACAGAAATGACAATCATTGAGATAATCAACGTCACCGCAGATGCCATTGAAAATTGTGGCGATGTTTGAGTGGTCAACTTATAAATCCAAGAAATCAAGATATCTGTTGCACCAGCACCACCACCGACACTACCTGGTCCACCGTTGTTAAAGAGATAGATGATGGAGAAGTTATTAAAGTTAAACGTATACTGAGAAATAAAAGTCGGCGCAGCAACTGCCAAAATCATTGGTAAGGTGATTTTCCAGAATTTCTGCCAAGCCGTTGCCCCATCAATAATCGCCGCCTCATACAAATCAGACGGAATAGATTGCAGAATCCCTGAGACTAAAATGTAGATGTAAGGGAAGCCGAGCCAGCCTTGCACCATAATGACAGCTACTTTTGTCCAAAACGGATCTGTTTTCCATGGAATGAGACCAAAATCAACAAAAGGAATCAGTTTTTCCAAGAACGGCAACACCTGCACATTCATCGCACCGATGGAGTCATTAAAGAAGTTACCAAAACTCATGATAGAGATAAAGGCTGGAACAGCCCAAGGGAGCAAGAAGATAACCCCAAATACCCGCTTAAACTTGATGAATGGCTGATTAGCAATAATAGCTGTCGCTACCCCAATAACAATCTGAAGGGTTGAGGCAAGAATCGTCCAAATAAAGGTCCATTTCAACACCGCAGAGAAAGCCGTTCTAAAGGTGCTGAGTTGAACGATATTGATGAAGTTTTTAAATCCAATCCAGTCCAATAACCGCTGTGGCGGAATATGTTTAAAATCGTAGTTGGTAAAGGCAATAAAGAGCGTTACCATAACAGGAAAGACAATCGCAAAGGCCATCGCCAGATAAGCAGGAATGGTCAGCAAGTAAGGAAAACCGTTCTCATAAATAGAGTGAAGCGTCTCTTTTGCAGTGAGCGGGATTTTGACCCCGTCACGAACCAGTCTAGCAGTATAATGCGCATCTCTCATCGTTGCTACATGAATAAAGAGCATGATGATAAAGAAAATAATCTGCATTGATCCTTTGATCAGAAGAAACAAAGAGTGATCAACACCAGGGGTTGTTCCCAGAGTGATTAACCCTTGAATCGCTGGAATCCCAAAGGTCAGGATTTCAAGGATTTCTAGTGCAAAGACACCAAGAAGCATCAATCCTTTTGCTTTTTGACCGTTATAAAGTTGTCCAAGTCCTAAAATGAGGGATAGCCACATGGCTTTTTGGGGACTGTGATGTTGTGAATCGTTTGTCATAATGACCCTTTCTACAATAGATGATGAATTAAGAAGCCATGGGTTGCTAAGTTTGTGTCGATCAACCCGTTAGCGATGACTAACTGGCCAACAGAAATTTCTCGCTCCTGCCCCTTGTTAATGAGTAATTCAATGACCTGAGATGGTGTGTGTCGCCGGATACTTAGCACATCGCCCTGAGCTGTAATGGTGATGTCACCTTTTTGAAGAACCGGTAGCTCCTTCAAGCGAATAATCTTTTTGAACAGTGTTAGTAAATCGTTGTCTTGGGTCACCTTATCCCAGTTGAAACAGCGACGACAGTCAGGATCATAGCCACCTTCCATGGCAATCTCTGTCCCATAGTAGAGGCAAGGAATACCGACATAGGTGAACAGCAAGGCGACTGCGGCTAATAACTTATCTCTTGACCCACCGATTTGAGTAAAGAAGCGGTGCGTGTCATGAGAGTCCAGCAAATTCAAATTCATGCGATTGACCTGATCGGTGTTTCGCATGAGAATATGATTGAGTCGCTCTGCCATCTCCTGAGATGATAGGGTATCTGTCGCAAAATAATCAATGCAGGCTTTCGTAAAGGCATAATTCATGATGCCATCATACTGATCCCCTTGTAAATAGGGGTAAGCATCGTGCCAGTTTTCACCGATAATAATGATATTGGGATTGACGGCTTTCACTGCTTTTCTAAAGCGACGCCAGAAATCATGCGATACTTCATCTGAGACATCAAGTCTCCAACCATCTAGCTGAAACTCTCGCGTCCAGTAAAGGGTGACATCCAAGAGGTAGTCCTGCACATCAAGATTGGACGTGTTAAACTTTGGCATATAGGAGCAAGCAGCAAATGTCTCATAATTGATTGCTTTTTGGTCAACGGTTTCACCGTCAATCATAAACCAGTCAAAATATGGCGAAGCCTTCCCCTTGTTCATCACATCTTGAAATTCTGGAAGCAAGTCACTGGAATGATTGTAGACCGCATCAAGGATAATTTTCATCCCCAAGTCATGACTGTCATCAATTAACTGCTTTAGGCTTAACTTGCTACCAAACTGTTTGTCAACATCGTAATAATCTCGAATATCATACTTATGATTGCTGATGGATGAAAAAATCGGAGTCAGGTAAATGGTAGTTATTCCCAAGTCCTTGAGGTAGTGTAACTTTTGCCTAATCCCTTCCAGGTCACCTCCGGTAAAACTTTTCGGAAGCGGCCTGTCCGTCCACGCCATATTGATGTAGGTATCATCCTTCTCAGCATCTCCGCGATAAAAACGATCCACAAAAATCTGGTAAAACACTGCGCTGTCTGCCCAGTCGACCACACGATGAACATCAATTGGGTTGATGTACGGCAGTTGGAAGCAGTTATAAAACGCATAAGCAAAATCGTACTGTTCACTAAAGCCATTTTCATGGTAGTACCAGCAGTTGTCTCCGTCCTGAACTTTGAAAACATAGGTCAGTCGAACGTCTGTCAACTTTAGGCGAATCTCGAAATAAGCATAAATGGCATCAGTACATTTGAACGGTATCGGAACTTCTTTTTGATGTTGGTGATAGGTGTACTTATCACCATAAACTAGGCTAATCTCTAACTCTTGATCTTCTTTTGCAACCCGCAAACGAATGACAACTTCGTCATCAGAAATTGCAAAACAATACCTTGAGTCAGGAATATGCAAAAATCCTGCCTTGTTCATTCCATTCCTTCTTCCTAATATGTATTCTTTCTGTTCAGCTTTTTCTCTCCCTATCAATCACTTTTAGGCAGTGATAGGGAGAGAAAAAGCTGAGCAGAAATAGTTCTGAATCAGCTTTTTGAGGTTTTATTCAGAATATTTTTGCTCGATAGCTTCTTTAATGAAGGTTACAGCTTCTTTGCTGGCTGTCTTAGCATCTTTTTTACCTGAGGCAACGTCAAAGAACAATGTACCTGCTGGTTCCCAAACTTCTGCCATTTGAGGAATGTTTGGCATTGGTTGAGCATTTAAGAATTGAGCAATAACAGCGCTTGTCAACTCATTTCCTTGTGCTGAAGCATATTCGCGTGCTTTAGTGTTAGCAGGAATTTCTTGCGTAGCATCGTAGAATGATTTTTGGTTCTCTTCGTTTGTGACATAGTCAAGGAATTTTTGAGCAACATCCATGTTTTTGCTGTAGTTTGAGATAACCCAAGCTTTACCACCACCGAAGGCTTCGTAGTTGCCACCGTTAGTAAGAGTTGGAATTTGAGCAGCTCCGAAGTTTACACCAGCTTCTTTAAGTGCTGCTGCAGCCCAAGGACCATCAATGATTGCAGCTGTTTTACCTGATGTAAATTGTTCAGTGATGAAGTCTCCTGCTTTTGTTGTATCTTGCATTCCTTGAGGCCACATAGCATACCATTTTTTAGCATACTCAAGTCCTTCTACAGTACCAGCATTGTCCAAACCGATATCTGATGGCTTAGTACCGTGGTCACCAAAGACGTAACCACCGTGACCAGCAATCAAACCGTAAGCATAGTAGAAGTTAGTCCAGTTTGCCAAGAATGCTACTGATTTACCATTTTCTGAAGCGAAGGCATACTTGGCATCTTTTTGAAGCTCTTCGAGTTCTGCAAATGTTTTTGGAGCCTCTTTGATTAAATCTTTGTTGTAGTAAAGAATTAATGATTCTACAACAGCTGGAGCGCCGTAGATTTTTCCATCTAAAGTAACCAAGTTTTGTGCTGTTTCATCATAATCAGCTTTGTTACCCAAGGTTACTTCAGCAAGTTGACCTTCGTTACCTAAACCACCCACGCGGTCATAAGGTGCCACAAAAACGTCTGGGGCAGCACCTGTTGGGCCATCTGTCGCTAACTTATCCAAGGTATCAATCATACCTTCTTCTTTAACAGTGATTTTAACACCATTTTCTTCTTCGAATTTTGTTTTGATCTTGTTAATGTAGTCAACATAGCCAGTATCTACAGAAACAACCAATGACTTTTCTCCCTCAGCAGATTTTTCTGCTGTGTTTGATGAAGAAGAGTTGCCACAAGCCGCTAAAGTTAGGGCAGAAGCAAGCCCAAGAGAGCTTAAAGCGATTTTTTTCCAATTCAACATTTGATTGGACCTCCTGAAATTTTTTAGAAACGCAACCGCTTGCGTTGTTCATAAGTAGTATAACACAAACTGATTGCGGTTGCAAGTGTTTTTATCATTTTTTTGGGAAGAAATAAGTTCGACTAAAACGCTAACAAAAAAACATTAGAGGTGCTGGCTAGCAACTGTATACAGGTCCTCGTCCAGAGGTATAATTTAAAAGTAACTTTCTTGGTTTAAGGCTCAAGTTCTGAGCTCTGCTATTTCGCATCATATTTTACAGATAAAAGAAAAATCCCAGCCTGAGCTGAGATATTTTCATTAGTCTTCGTTAACGAATGGTAACAAGGCCATAACGCGAGCACGTTTGATTGCTGTTGTTACTTTACGTTGGTTCTTAGCAGACGTTCCAGTCACACGACGTGGCAAAATTTTTCCACGTTCTGAGATGAAACGGCTGAGAAGCTCAGTATCTTTGTAATCAACATATTCAATCTTGTTAGCTGCGATATAGTCAACTTTTTTACGGCGTTTGAATGCACCGCCGCGACGTTGTGGTTGAGCCATAGGTTCTCTCCTTTATATCAGTTTAGAATGGTAAATCATCATCTGAGATTTCCATTGAATTTGACCCGCCGAACGGGCCTTCTTCTCTAGCGAAGTTAGGTGTTTGAGCTGGTTGTTGGTAGTTGTTGCCGCCAAAACCTTGACTAGGAGCTGATGTATAGCCGCCTTGTCCTTCTCTTGCCGTACGGCTTTCCAGCATTTGGAAATTTTCCGCAACAACTTCTGTTACATAAACCCTTTGTCCTTGGGCATTGTCATAAGAACGTGTCTGGATACGACCAGTAATGCCGATTAAGGCACCTTTCTTAGCCCAGTTTGCAAGGTTTTCAGCTTGCTGACGCCAGATAACGCAGTTGATAAAATCAGCTTCACGTTCTCCAGCTTGATTTTTAAATGTCCGGTTAACAGCCAAAGTAAAGCTGGCTGTCGCCACATTTGACGGGGTGTAACGAAGCTCAGCATCACGGGTCATCCGACCAACGAGTACGACATTGTTAATCATAGGTCACCTACTTAAGCGTCGAGTTTCACAATCATGTGACGAAGAATATCGCCGTTGATTTTTGACAGACGATCAAACTCATTCAGAGCGATAGCGTCAGTTGCTTCAACGTTAACGATATGATAAAGTCCTTCACGAAAATCTTGGATGTCGTAAGCCAGACGACGTTTTTCCCATGCTTTTGATTCAATGATGGTTGCACCATTGTCAGTCAAAATTGAGTCAAAACGCGCTACCAAAGCGTTTTTTGCTTCTTCATCAATGTTTGGACGAATGATATAAAGAATTTCGTATTTAGCCATTGATATGTCCTCCTTTTGGTCTAATGACCTGCACTCTTTGGCGCAGGTAAGTGAGGTCTACTCACAAATAACTATTTTAAACCATTTTTTGGGATTTTGCAAGCAAAAACTCGTGATAACAGGTAAATTTTCCCCTAAACTTTTTCAAGCTCAAAAATAGGTCGAGACAGCATGTGACTATGTCTCAGTCGCCATGCTATCCCAGACCTACTTTCCTATGGTTGATAAGACCTTACACGGTCAAGCCTCTGAAGAAATTTTTCCTTGAAAATGGGCTTTAAGCTGGTCAAATCTCGACCTAGCTCAGGTCTCTCTTTTAACAACAATGTCAACACTTGTTGCCCCTCTAATGCCCAATCCCCAACCAGCCAGACTTGCTTGCTGTATAAGGATTCAAATTCGTCTACAATAGGTGCAATTGCTGCGTAATAAATGGATAATGGGCTTCTTACGTAACTATAGGTCATGTCTTTCTCCTTGTCTTTTTTGATAGTATTATGATAGCGTAACAATGTTAAAGAAAACTAAAACGAGAACCGTATGGAATAATCACACATGCACCTAAGAGTTTTGTAAGCCACTCCCACCTCTTGAGCTCATTTTCTTATAATTTACGAATCCGTTTGCCGGTCTCAAGGTCAAAGAAATGCCCCTTAGACACATTGAGTGCTAACTCGACAGTTGAGCCTGGTACCAAGTAATCTGTCGCTGAAACGCGTGCAGAGAACTCCTGCTCACCCA
>NZ_JBGTZB010000025.1:0-30549 GCF_041807825.1 Streptococcus sp. E24BD
GGGAGGATAATACGTATTTTTACCCTTTCTAACAATCTCGACTCCATACCTATCCATAAGCTTTACCATATATTTGAGGTTGGAAATCTGAATATCGTAAGCTTGGCTAAGTTGGGACCACGTCACCCCTTTATTTCTTAGCTCATAGAGATTTAATTTATCTTCGTAGCTCAATTTCATAAAAAAGCACCCCATTCGTTAGATTATCTGTCTAACTTTTGGGGTGCGGTTCAATATTTAGACCAGGCTTTTTTGCTAAAGAGCAAGAGGAGCGGAAAAATTTCCAATCGCCCAGCAATCATCATGAAGGACATGACTATTTTTGAGAATGGGCTAAAGAAAGCAAAGGTCTCTGTTGTTCCCAATATTGGCCCAATATTGTTAAAAATACTGGCACTGGCACTGATAACCACCAAAAAGTTGTTGCTATCAAGACTAAGGACAAAGACCAATCCGATAAATAGGGCAACGTAGACCACAAAATATTTCATGATGCTATGCTGAGTACCCTTATCTAAGGTGCGGTCATTAACATGGACGGTCATGATGCGATTGGGATAGAGATTTTGTAGGGTTTGGAGTCGGATGATCTTAGCTAAAATCAAGACCCGCATCACCTTAAAGCCACCAGCGGTCGATCCTGCCATCCCTCCGATAAACATGAGCATGAGCAAAATCATCTGAGAAAACATCGGCCACGACGATATGTCAAGCAAGCCAAAACCAGTGGAACTTAACAAACTTGCAATTTGGAAAAAGATGACTTCCAGAGCCTTACCAGAGCTTGCAAACAAACCTCCGATATTGAGAAAAAGCAGCGCCGCACTCCCAAAAATTACAATAAGATAGGCCCTTAACTCTTCATCTTTGAAAAAAAGTTTGATTTTCTTGAGCAAAAGGAGATAATAGAGGTTAAAGTTTACACCAAAAACAAGCATACCAACGGTTACAATCCCTGTGATCAAAGAACTATTGTAATGGGCAATGCTATCGTTATAGACCGCAAAACCGCCTGTTCCAGCTGTTCCCATACTAATAATCAGACTATCAAAGAATGGCATACCAGCCCAGTAAAGTAGGAGGGTTAAAATGGCAAAAAGGCTGAGGTAAATAACATAAAGGATTTGGGCAGTGTCCTTCAGTCGCGACACTAACTTACCAAAGACAGGCCCAGGGACCTCTGCTCGCATGATTTCAAGATGACTATTTTTCTCGTTATTGAGCAGGGCCAAGGCAAAAACTAATACCCCCATGCCGCCAATAAGGTGCGTAAAGCTCCGCCAGAAGAGGAGTGACGGGGACAAAACGCCAACATCCGGTAAAATCGTTGCCCCTGTTGTGGTAAATCCTGAACTCACTTCAAAAAACGCATCAACTAGAGATGGGATTTGACCACTAAAGACAAAAGGAAGAGCACCAAAAAAGGACCAAAGTACCCAGCACAAAGAGACAATTAGCATGCCTTCTTTGGCGTAGATTTTTTCAGTTTTGGGTTTGATGAGACTCCCAAAAAGGCCAATCAGCGTCAACAACCCCATTGTAATCAGCAAGGCTCGAAAAACCTTTGCTTCTTCGTGGTAAATTATGGCAACAACTAATGGGACGACCATCAGTGCCGCTTCAATCAAGAGTAATTTCGACAGGGTACGGCGAATAATTGAATGATTCATATCGCCTCCTAATCTAACAAATCACAAATATTGTGGATGTTTTTTTGCAACGTCGCAACGATCACCTTATCATTGATTTGGAAGCAATCCTGTCCAGTTGGGAAAATAGCTTTCCCTTTTCGGATAATAGCCATGATGACAATATTTGGCTTTAAGCGTAGACTATCAAGTGGTTTGTCAGTCGCTTTATTATGATCTGTAATGTCAAACTGGAGGGTCTCAACCTTACCTTTCGCCACATGGTGCAGGGCTTCAAGACTTGATTCTTGAGCATTCTTACGGCCACGAATAAAGTGCATCATACTATCAACGGCAATGAGTTTTGGGGTGACAATGCTCGAAAAATCGCGGTCTCCGATAATTTCTAGCAAACTTGTTCGGTTAATCTTAGTGATATTTTTAGGAATACCGAGACTGTCTAAGTACATCGACGCAATGATGTTTTCTTCGTCGACCCCAGTCAAGGTTGCGACAGCATCGTAATGCTCAACGCCCTCTTCAAGCAAGACATTTTTTGCAGTGCCATTACCTTTGACCACATGCAAGTGTGAAAAAGTTTCACTGAAAAATTCAGCCCGATCTCGTTTGAGTTCGATTAACTTAACATTAATTTTTGTATTTTTGAGAATGGTCATGAGGTAGTAAGCAATCTTGCCAGCTCCGATAACCATAAAGTTTTTGATGACCTGTGTTTTTATGCTATTGTGGAAATTAACCATGGCTTGACGTTGCCCTGTCACAAAAATTTTATCATTGGCTTGAATGGAGACCAGACCGTCAGGAATGATGACCTCCTTGCCACGCACAATGGCACAAATCAGAATGTCTTCAAATTTTTTCCGGAATTGCTGTAAAGACAGGCCAACCAAACGACTGTTCTCGGCAATCTTAAATTCCATCAACATAATGCGACCGTTGAAAAAATGCTCAACCGATAGGGCATTTGGAAACTCGATAGCATTAGCAATATAGCGAGCTGTCAACAACTCAGGGTTGATAATTTGTGAAAAACCAAGAATGTTGTGGTCACGAAAATAAGGGTTTGAATATTCGGGATTACGCACCCGCACAATCGTCTCCTTGGCTCCCATTTTTTTAGCCAAAACAGCAGCAATCATATTAACTTCGTCCTTATCCGTTAGGGCAATAAAAATGTCGCAGTGACGGACATCTGCTTCATCTAAAATTTGAAAATTCACCCCATTACCAACAATTCCCATCAAATCATGACGCTTGGTCACCGTCTTAATGACTTGCTCATCCTCGTCAATCAGGGTCACATCATGATCTTCGTCAATCAGAGAACGGCAGAGGGCGGTACCGACCTTTCCACCTCCGACGATAATTATTTTCATGTCTTATCCTCTTTTAGGAAAATAGCAGAGCTTTTCCTTCTATTTTGTGAGTTGTCACTCCTTTTCATTATACCTTTTTTTAGAAAAATTGCACCTTTTGACTCCTCTTTATAGGACAAATCGGAGAAGAAAATCTCTTCAAAATAATCTGACTGAACCATCTCTCCATTTTGTCCTTTATTTGTAGCCATCATGCTAAAAAGCTGAGGCATTTCTGCTCCAGCTTTTGACTGTTTATTCTGTTGATTCTTTTGGTAAAATCAGATTGAGCAAGACACCAACAATAGCTGCTAGGGCTGTCCCTGAGATGACCAAGCTAGAGCCGATCTGCAAAACCGCTCCGCCAAGACCAAGCACCAGCATCGCAGAGGCGATAACAAGGTTACGCGAAGCCCCAAAGTTGACTTTTGACTTAATCAAGACTTTAAGACCGTTGCTGGCGATAACCCCATAAAGAAGAATGGACATCCCTCCCAATACTGCTGTTGGAATCGTTGAAATGAGGGCGGTAAACTTGGCACAGAAGCTAAGACCAATAGCGATGAAAGCTGCGTGACGGATGACTGACGCGCTGGCAATTCGTGTCATCCCAATAACCCCCGTATTCTCACCATAAGTCGTATTAGCAGGACCTCCGATAAAAGCTGAGAATGCCGTTGCCACCCCGTCACCGATTAGGGTACGATTGAGCCCAGGTTCTTTCAAGAAATTCCGACCAGTAATTTCACCTAGAACCATGTGGTCACCGATGTGCTCAGCAATGGTTACAATAGCAATCGGTAGAATAGCTAGCGCTTCAGGACCAAAGTAAAATTTGTACTGACCAAAACTCTCGATACCAGTGGCAAATGGTAGGCTAATGGTCGGTAGAGCAAACCATGCTGCTTCCTTAACAGGAGTAAAGTCAACCAACCCAATCAAAGCAGCCACGATGTAGCCACCAGCAATGGCAATCAAGAAGGGAATGACCTTCATAAAACCTTTGCCCTTGGTTTGAACCAAGACGGCGATCATAAAGCTGACCCCTGCTACCAGCATGTTGCGCCAGTCACCGTCTTTAACGAAACCTGCGCTAGTTACAGCAGTATTAGCCAACCCAAGACCAATCACAATAATCATCGGCCCGATAACAACAGGTGGCAAGAGCCTATCAATCCACGCTGTACCGACCTTACCAACCAACAAAGCCACAAGGACATAGACCAAACCGACAAGAATAATACCTGTCTGTGCTGCTGAAATATCTCCCCCCATCTGCTCTTTGGCAAATCCCATCGCTGAAATGTAGGCAAACGATGAACCTAAATAAACGGGAACACTGAACTTAGTTGACACCATATAAATCAAGGTCCCTATACCAGAAGCTAGCAAGGCTGTTGACACCGACATTCCTAATAGCAGTGGCACTAAAATCGTTGCGCCAAACATCGCAAACACGTGCTGAATACTAAGCAACAACCCTTTCCCCAAATCAGGGCTCTCGTGAATATCAAACAATAATTTTTTCTCTGCCATGTCTTCTCCTTTTCTTGATGAGACTGATTTTTGGCATAAAAATAAGTCCCAATGATACCGAAATGAGACTTGCTTGGTTATTCGATAATGCAGAAAAAGCCAATACCTTTTTCTTTTTACTGTCGAAGTCCCTTAGTAGGCTCTCTGTCCCACCTTAAAAGTCCTTATTTCTTGAAATATTTTATCAAATTTTCAGATAAAGTCAAGACATTTTGAAAAAATATTTTTTAAGCCCCGATGCTACAGCATATCGTAAAAGTAAACAAAAAACAGACACTAGTTTACAATCTCAGTAGTGTAAACTAGCATCTATCAACTAACATTAGTGTAACGTTTTAAATAATGGCATTTGGAAAAAACTCCCCAGCGCAATATCTAATCTAAAGGGGCTTCCCCTACCGATTCCCCCAAAACAGTCTGGAAGTAGACTGTTGGAAGTTGGAAATCAGCAAAGAAACGAGTGACCGTTACTTGTAACGATGCTGACAAGTTTGGTTGGTTTCCAGAGACTGGGGAGACTCTGGAAGGTGGCAAACGAGTAACGTTTTACTTAACCACAATGTTGACCAACTTATTCGGTACAACAATGACCTTGACCACCGTCTGTCCTGCTATCTCGGTTTGGACTTTGCTATCTGCCAGAGCAGTTTTCTCCAGCTCTTCTTGGCTCAGGTCTTTGGCAACCGTTAGGCGAGCTTTGACCTTGCCCTTGATTTGGACAACGATTTCGATTTCGTCTTCGACCAGTTTACTCTCATCATAGGTCGGCCAGGTCACATAGGAAATGCCATCTGTTGCACCTGTTACCTGCTCCCAGAGTTCCTCACCCAAGTGCGGTGCAAATGGTGCTAGCAGCTGGATAAAGCCTTTGGCATAGTCGAGATAGAGCTGGTCTTCTTTGTTGGCAGCGTTGACGAAAATCATCATCTGGGCAATGGCTGTGTTGAACTTGAGCTCTTCAATATGCTCAGTGACGACTTTCACTGTCTCATGGTACACCTTGTCCAGCGCTCCGCTATTGTCCGTAACCAATGACTTGGTCGTGATTAAGCGGTAGACACGGTCGAGGAACTTGCGACTGCCCTCCAGACCTTCCTCGCTCCAAGCGATAGACGCATCAAGCGGCCCCATGAACATCTCGTAAACCCGCAGCGTGTCAGCCCCGTACTGGTTGACCACATCGTCAGGGTTAACCACATTCTTTAGGGACTTGGACATCTTGGCTGGCAACTGTACTAGCTCTTCACCCGTTTCCACATGGAAGAAGCTGCCGTCACGTTTTTCTACCTTGTCACTAGCCACCAGCGCCCCACGACCATCACGGTAACTAGTCCCCAAAATCATCCCTTGGTTAAAGAGTTTTTGGAAAGGTTCCTTGGTCGGCACCACGCCAATGTCGTAGAGGAACTTATGCCAGAAGCGGGCATAGAGCAGGTGAAGCACAGCATGCTCAGCCCCACCGATGTAAATATCAACTGGCAACCAGGCCTTGAGAAGGTCTTCGTCTGCCAATTTTTCACTGTTTTTCGGGTCAATGTAGCGCAGGTAATACCAGCTTGAGCCTGCCCATTGCGGCATGGTATTGGTCTCACGACGACCCTTGACCCCATCTTCACGGGTCACTGTCAACCAGTCAGTTAAATTAGCCAATGGGCTCTCGCCTGTGCCAGACGGCTTGATATCACTGGTTTTTGGCAAGATGAGCGGCAGCTCACTCTCTGGAATCGCCGTGCTGGTCCCATCTTCCCAATGGATAATAGGAATCGGCTCACCCCAGTAACGCTGACGGCTAAAGAGCCAGTCGCGAAGGCGATAAGTGATTTTCTCCTGACCAACGCCGTTTTCTTCTAACCAAGCCACCATTTTAGCAATAGCGTCCGCCTTATCCAGTCCATTAAGGAAATCAGAGTTGATATGAAGACCATCTTCTGTATAAGCTGCTTCTTGGACATTGCCACCCTCAAGGACAGGAATAATCTCAAGGTCAAAGGCCTTGGCAAAGTCCCAATCCCGCTCATCGTGAGCAGGTACTGCCATGATGGCACCTGTCCCGTAGCTCGCTAAAACATAGTCTGCTATCCAGATGGGGATCTCTCGTCCATTGACAGGGTTGATGGCATAGGCACCCGTCCAAACACCCGTCTTGTCCTTGTTGAGGTCTGTCCGAGCCAAATCCGACTTGAGGCTGGCTTGGTGCTTGTAGTCTGCAACAGCTTGGGCTTGGTCAGCAGTTGTAATCTCTTCGACCAGGGCGTGCTCTGGCGCAAGAACCGCATAAGTCGCTCCAAAAAGGGTATCAGGTCGTGTGGTAAAGACAGTGAACTCACGGTCTGTATCCTTGATCTTGAAGGTCACATTTGCACCTGTTGATTTGCCAATCCAGTTGCGCTGCATGTCCTTGATGGATTCTGGCCAGTCCAGCTCTTCCAAGTCATTGAGAAGACGCTCTGCATAGGCAGTTATTTTCAGCATCCACTGGCGCATCGGCTTGCGAACGACTGGATAACCACCTCGTTCAGACGTGCCGTCTGGCAAGACTTCTTCGTTGGCGATGGCGGTCCCCAATTCCTCTACCCAGTTGACAGGAACTTCGGCTTCATAAGCCAGCCCTTTTTCATAAAGCTTGGTAAAAATCCACTGGGTCCACTTGTAGTAGTCAGGGTCAGTCGTATTGATTTCCCGATCCCAGTCATAGGAAAAGCCCAAAGCGTTAATCTGACGTTTGAAATTGGCAATATTCTCTGCCGTAAAGTCAGCAGGGTCATTTCCCGTATCCATGGCGTACTGCTCAGCCGGCAGACCAAAGGCATCCCAGCCCATAGGGTGAAGGACATTGTAGCCTTGCGCCCGCTTGTAACGGCTGAGAATATCTGTCGCCGTGTAACCCTCAGGGTGTCCCACATGGAGACCCGCTCCTGATGGGTAAGGAAACATGTCTAGGGCATAAAAGTTCGGCTTATCCTTGTCCGTACCCGTCTTAAAAGTGTGATTAGTCGCCCAGTACTTCTGCCACTTGGGTTCAATGTCTTTGTGATTGTAAGTTGCCATAAGGTTCTCCTTTATCGTATCGTCTCTAGTCTCACCTCGACATGTTACTGCTAGAATAATATCGTCATGCTAAACCAGACAAAATCAACTTGATTTAGCAGCGTTATTCAAGCTCCCACGTTATCAGGTGCCTCTTTATTCTATCATATTTTAAGACAATTTGATAGCTGGATTCCCTAAAATTTTCTGATTTCTCTGACCATTTCGCCAAAAAAGCCCCGCAGGGCTTTGGAAAAATAGCAGAGCAGTTCTTATAGCTCTTCCAGGGCATCTTTCACCTTGTCAAAGAAACCTTTGCGTTTAGGATGGACATCATCCAAGCCGCTGGCTGCCGCAAAATCTCTGAGCGCAGCTTTCTGACCGTCGTTAAGTTTGGTCGGGGTCACAATATTAACCGTGACATGCTGGTCACCCACTGCGCCACTTCTGATGTGCGGTGCTCCCTTACCTTTGAGGCGGAAAGTCTTGCCAGTCTGTGTCCCTGCTGGAATGCTCATCTCAACCGCACCATGAACAGTCGGTACCTCAACCGTGTCACCAAGAGCAGCCTGAACAAAATTGATATCCATGCTGTAGTAAATCGTTGTGCCATCGCGTTTGAATTTATCGCTTTGGAGAACGGTGATGATGACATATAAGTCACCGTAAGGACCGCCATTGAAACCTGCTTCTCCACCGCCTAAATGACGTAGTTTCAGTCCAGTTTCTGCTCCAGCAGGTATTTTCACGGATAGCTTATGCACTTTGGTCTCATGACCTGTACCATGACAGGTCTGACATGGGTCTTTGATCTCCTTGCCTCGTCCGTGACAGACATCACAAGTCATCTGACGACGCATCATGCCAAGCGGCGTTTGCGTATCAACATTGATCACCCCTTGACCATGACACCGTCCACAGGTCACAGGACTGGTACCTGGCTTGGCCCCTGACCCACTACATGTCCCACAAGTGGATTGACGTTGGTAGCTGATTTCTTTCTCCGTACCAAAGATAGCTTCTTCAAAGCTGATACGGATTGGATACTGAAGATCATCGCCCTGACGAGGGGCATTAGGATTCCGAGAACCACCGCCACCACCGAAAAAGCTAGAGAAGATGTCCTCGAAGCCACCAAAGCCGCCGCCAGAGAAGCCATCAAAGCCGCCGAAGCCACCACCACCAAAACCACCGCCTGCTCCAGCAGGTCCAAACTGGTCATAGCTGGCCCGTTTTTGCTCGTCACCGAGCGTCTCATAGGCCTCTTGGATGCCCTTGTATTTTTGCTCCGCCCCAGCTTCCTTGTTGATGTCTGGGTGGTATTTTTTAGATAATTTCCGATAAGCCTTTTTAATCTCGTCTTGCGACGCAGACTTAGAGACGCCTAATCGGTCGTAGTATTCTGTATTGTTCATAATTTTACCTTTCGGTTTTTTCTTGATACTTTTCTTAAGTAGCACGGACGCCAGCGATCTCCTTCGGAGTTCCATGGCTAAATTCTGAGCCAAAGTCTCAGAAGACCGCCGTGAGAATTGCGACAAATCGCTATCCTCACTCTTGCTACGGCAAAAAGTATCCGTTAAGAGCTCGCTTCGCTCGCCATAGCAGAGCAGCAAGTCACATTTAGTTGGAAACTTTTTCCATTACCCGAAAACCAGAGGCTGGGTATCAACCTCTGGTTTGAATGTTTATTGTACAACAACGGTATTCAACTGTACAGAGACGACGACTATTCAGGAAGTTCGATAATAACTTCCCGAATCATCTAGTAAGGCACCTAGCCAGTCGCCAGAATAGCGACTGGCGTTCATTGATTAGTTGCTTTAGCAACAATCAATGTTGGTGCATTACTTCTCCGTAAACTCGCCGTCTACGACATCGTCACCTGCTGGGTTAGCTTGGCTAGCACCTTCTGCGCCTGCGGCAGCTTGCTGAGCTGCTGCGGCTTGCTCATACATTTTCACCGCCAAGGCTTGCGCTTTCTCATTGAGGTTGTCAAATTTAACTTTCATGTCATCCAAATTGTTAGCTTCTTGGGCAGCTTTGAGTTCGTCCAAAGCAGCTTGGGCAGCGTCACGCTCGGCGTCAAAGCCTTTGCCTTCAGTTTCCTTGATGGTCTTTTCAGTCGCAAAGATGGCTTGGTCCACGTCGTTACGAAGATCCACTTCTTCTTTACGCTTCGCATCAGCTTCAGCGTTGGCTTCAGCGTCCTTCATCATGCGCTCAATTTCTTCTTCAGACAAGCCATCGTTAGACTTGATGACAATGGTTTGTTCTTTTTGTGTCCCAAGGTCTTTGGCCTTAACAGAGACGATACCGTTCTTGTCAATGTCGAAAGTTACTTCGATTTGAGGGATACCGCGAGGCGCTGCTGGAATATCTGTCAACTGGAAGCGACCAAGTGTTTTGTTGTCTGCTGCCATCGGGCGCTCACCTTGAAGAACATGGATATCTACGGCAGGCTGGTTATCAGCCGCTGTTGAGAAGACTTGTGATTTAGAAGTTGGGATAGTGGTGTTACGATCGATGAGTTTAGTGAAGACCCCACCCATAGTCTCGATACCGAGTGACAATGGCGTAACGTCCAAGAGAACAACGTCTTTCACATCACCAGTGATGACACCACCTTGGATAGCGGCACCCATAGCAACGACTTCGTCAGGGTTAACAGATTTGTTTGGTTCTTTACCTGTTTCTTTACGGACAGCTTCAACCACCGCTGGAATACGGGTTGAACCACCAACGAGGATAACTTCATCAATTTCAGAAGCTGACAAACCAGCGTCAGAAAGAGCTTGACGAACAGGCACTTTGGTACGCTCTACCAAGTCATGGGTCAATTCATCAAATTTCGCACGAGTCAGGGTCATTTCCAAGTGGAGTGGTCCAGCTGCTCCCGCAGTGATGAACGGCAAGCTAATTTGAGTTTGGGTCACACCTGACAGGTCTTTCTTAGCTTTTTCAGCTGCATCTTTCAAGCGTTGGAGAGCCATCTTGTCAGCTGACAAGTCAATGCCGTTTTCTTTCTTGAATTCTGCCACCATGTGGTCGATGATTTTCTGGTCGAAGTCATCACCACCAAGTTTGTTGTCACCAGCAGTGGCGAGAACGTCGAAGACCCCATCACCGAGTTCTAGGATAGACACGTCAAAGGTACCACCACCAAGGTCAAAGACCAAGATTTTTTCTTCTTTGTCTGTCTTGTCAAGACCATAAGCCAGAGCTGCTGCGGTTGGCTCGTTGACGATACGCTCTACTTCCAGACCAGCGATTTTACCAGCGTCTTTGGTCGCTTGACGTTGCGCGTCGTTGAAGTAGGCAGGAACAGTGATAACTGCCTTAGTCACTTTCTCGCCAAGGTAATCTTCTGCATAGCCTTTGAGGTATTGCAGAATCATGGCTGAGATTTCTTGTGGGGTGTATTCTTTGCCGTTGGCAGATACTTTTTCAGAAGTCCCCATTTTAGATTTGATGGAGATGATGGTATCTGGGTTGGTCACTGCTTGGCGTTTTGCCGCGTCACCAACGATAATTTCGCCATTTTTGAAGGACACAACAGATGGAGTAGTGCGGTTCCCTTCTGGGTTAGCGATGATTTTGCTCTCAGTTCCTTCAAGAACTGCTACTGCTGAGTTAGTTGTACCTAAGTCAATACCGATAATTTTAGACATAGTGTTTACCTCTTATTATTTATTTTCTTTTTGTTTTTGACACTTTTCTTAGGTAGCACGGACGCAAGCAACCGCCTCCGGCGTTTCATTGCTAAATTTTGAGCCAAAGTCTCAGAATTTCCGCCGTGATGACTGCGATTCTCGCTGTCATCACTCTTGCTACGGCGAAAAGTGTCGGTTATCAGCTCGCATCCGCTCGCTGATTGGTTATTTCTTTTCGCAGTAGCTGATTGGTATTTCTTCGTCCTATGGACTGTGAAAAACCTAATCAGCCTTGCGGGGGTGCGTCAACGAAATCAAAGATTTCTGACTTACCGCCTAGTTTAATGACATTGCGGTCAGAGTGTTCGACGCATGTAAAGATACGCGTCTTCGATGTTCTCCGATTCTTGAAAGCCAAGCGCCGTCCAGAACCTTCTAGCCTTTTGATTCTCTAAATGGACAGGTAAGGAAACTTGTTTAGCTTGGTATTCTTTTTTCAGATAGTCCAAGCTCAGCTGGACGGCTGCTTTTCCTAGACCTTTGCCTTGATAAGGCTGATCAATCAAAAAGTTGATGATTTGATAATGATTGTCTCCCACATAAAAGGAAACAAAGCCGATTAAATCGTCATCTTGATAAATCGCTCGTGGTTGAAAATCAGAATTCAGCCACGCTTCTGCCAATGAAAACTCAACTGAATCCACATGGTCTTTTTCCAACAAGCCCGACTTTATGCCCAGACAGTCAAAAAAGTTTTCTTCTGTAATGTTACGTAAGAATAACATTAATTATACACCACCACCATAGCTGATCTAAGCAGGCGTTCATGGAGTTTGTAGCCTTTTTGGAAGACTTGAGCGATGGTGTCTGCTGGGTTGTCGTCATCAGCTGGTAGGGTTTGAACTGCCATGTGGAGATTTGGATCAAAAGTTGTTGTCTCAACCTCTTCGACGCCTTCTTCTTTCAGGGCTTGGAGGAGACTATCTTGCACCATTTCGATGCCTTTTTTGACGTCGTCCGTCAAGCCTTCAACAGCTAAGGCACGCTCTAAGTTGTCCAGACTAGGCAAGATTTTTTTGGCCAAGTCCTGCGAACGGTAGCGTTGCAGGGTCTGGCGTTCTTCACTGGCACGTCGCTGAATGTTTTGCATTTCAGCGTGGGCTCGCAGGTATTTGTTTTCAAACTCTTCTGCTCGCTCAGTCGCCATTTCCAGCTCTGTTTTTTCTGGACTTTCAGTGACTTCTTCGGTTACTTCTACTGATTCGTCGACACCTTCTTCTTCAAGAATGTCGTCTTGTTTCACTTCTTCTGACATGCTTCCTCCTTTAATGTACTTCATAATGATTGCTATTGAGATAGCGGTAATAGTCTTGCAGCTTCATGAAGAGGACTCGACTGATGACATTGATGAGGCTCATCTGCCGATGGTAATCCATGTCAATCGGTCCTATCAAGCTCATCTGCCCCATGCCCCGATAAGGGACTGGAAAGCGGTGATGAATGACGGTCAGCTCACTCAAGACAGACTCTCGTGCATCACCGACCAAGATAGCGGTCGTCTCCTGCTCTGTCACGGTTGACCGCAGGCTGACTGCCAAGGCTTGTGGGCTATCCAAAAACTGATAGGTCTCTGGACTGCCGTAGGTCAGCGTAGCCATTTTCCCAGCGACAAAGACAGTGTCTTGAAAAAGGGGCTGAAAAAGATAGTCCATGACATCCAGCACATTGTCCGTCGTGGTGAAATAGCGCTGCACCACTTGAGGAATCTCCGTCCGCAGGCGGTAGTGGATGTCCAAGACCGTTTGCCCGATGAAACGCTCATCAACCAACTGCTTGAGGGTCGCTAAATCCCGTGTCAACCAGTTTTTTGGAATGGCAAACTGAACGGTGACAGGCTTAGAAGCATCGAGTGTCAAGACAGCTAAGGCGTCATGGCTACTCAGCTGCACCACATCAAACTTGGTCAAGCGTTGCTGGGTCGGCTCCACATCGAGCAAGACAGCCGTGTAACCTGTCATCTCTGCCAGGACCTGTGCCGCCCGCTCCAAGATATCCTCTAGGCGAAAGGCTTCAAAGTCAAAGGCTTTGACCACCTGATAGACATCCGCCTCGTCCATCCACTCTCGATTGAGCGTGTGGGTCACGAAATACTGAAACCCAGCTCGGCTAGGCAGGCGACCGCTTGAGGTATGCGCCTTTTCCAGCAAGCCCAACTGCTCAAGTTTTGCCATGTCGTTGCGAATGGTCGCCGAACTAGATGACAAGACGTCTTGCAAGGCTTTGGAGCCAATCGGCTCATGGTGCTGGGTAAAGAGCTCCACAATCAGATTCAGAATCTCTGTCTGCCGTTGGGTAATCATAGCGAGCTCCTTTCTATTAGCACTCTAAAGTATCGAGTGCTAAATCTTATACTCCTATTATACACCATCCTCTCTCCTTGTCAAGAAAAAATTAGCACTCTTTTACCAAGAGTGCTAATTTCAGTCTTAAGACCGAGAAGACTTCTTTTGTCTGAAGAATCGAATCACTAAAAGTGACATCACGACTAGCTGAACCAGAGCCAGAAGATTGACCCCCCCAGTCAGAAAGAGTTGTGGCTGATAGGTCTGTCCGTGGCAAAACAAAGCTGACAAAAGTCACAACATTCAGTAGCAGAGCTGCGATTGGTTGTTTTTTCATATTAGTTCCTTCTGTATTTCTTCCATAATTGGTAAAAACGGTAACCGACATAAAAACAAATCGGTACATCAATCATGGCAACTGTCACCGCTAAATCTAGCTTATTAAAGAATGAGCCGCCAGCAATAGTCAAGACAACCATGCTCAACAAAATCAAAAACCGTCTTATAAAAATTTGTCGAATCATCTCCCAGCGACTGGTCTCATCACTGAAAATATCATCATCTTCCACTTGGCTGGCAGGTTTTCTAAAAATCTCAAAGCTGTTGCAGGTCGTTACAGGTTCCCAACCATAATCCCGATAGAGCTGGTAGTAAGTCTCCTGGTCAGCTCTGCCATTATCCTTAAAATCCAAGCGATAGACCACTTCTTGAGGCGCCGTTTCTTCAAAATGAAAGAGGCAGTCAAAGCGAATCTTGGTCAGCTTCCAGCCCTTGCGGTGCATGGCCGTCAGGTAGTTGGCTTCCTCCTCAAAATCGGTGATAAAAAAGAATTTCACTTCCGTCTTGGTTGTCATAGGCTTTCTCCTCTGCTGGTTTTATATAGGCGTTCGATCCGTGTCAACTCTAGAGCCAGAATCTCCCTACCCAGGGCAGTTATCTGGTAGAGCTTGCGTTTTTCTTCTTCTCGTTTGAAGGCAATCAAGCCATCCTTTTCCATCTTGGATAAGGTGCCGTACATGGTGCCAGGGCTGATGATGACCTGTCCAGTAGTTAGCTCCTTGGTCCGCTGGGTAATCTCATACCCGTGCCGCTCCTCTTGTAAGGCAAAGAGGATATAAAAAGCCGTCTCGGTCATGGGAATGTAGACCCGCTTAATCTTCTCCTGCATAGCACTCCTTTCGTCTCTTGATATATCGAGGTTCGTTATACATTGATTATATCGCAGTGCGATAGTCTTGTCAAGAAAAAAGCAATCAGTTTACCTGATCGCTTTTCCTTTTATTTTTTTACTTCCGACGTCCTGGGCGTTCTGCGTAGCCGTAGTAGGCGTCTTCGATGATTTCTTGCATGTGGTCAACCATTGGCAAGCGTGGGTTAGCTGGTGAACATTGGTCTTCGTAAGCCAGAAGAGCCAATTCACGAGAGTATTTCTTGAGTTCTTTCTCGTCGACACCTTGGTCACGTAGGTTCATCTTGATACCGACACGCACACCGAGGTCATACACAGCTTTAGCGTAAGCCTCAACCGCTTCTTCCGGTGTAGCGCATGGCAAACCAAGCATACGAGCGATTTCTTGGAATTTCACATCCGCTTTCCAGTAGTTGTACTTCGGCCATGTTGTCGTCTTAGATGGGCGAGTACCATTGTAGCGGATAACGTATGGCAAGAGGATGGCGTTTGTCCGACCGTGTACGGTGTGGAAGCGTCCGCCAATCTTGTGCGCCATAGAGTGGCTCATGCCAAGGAAGGCGTTAGCAAAGGCCATACCAGCCATGGTGGAAGCATTGTGCATTTTCTCGCGCGCTTCGCTGTCAAAATCATTGACTGATTTTTCAAGGTATTCAAAGACTAACTTGATGGCTTGAAGAGCGAGACCGTCTGTGTAGTCGTTGGCAAAGTTTGAGGTATAAGCTTCTGTCGCGTGGGTCAAGACGTCCATACCGGTATCTGCTGCGATAAAACCTGGTACAGTCTCTACAAGAGCTGGATCCACAATGGCAATAGTTGGTGTCAATGAGTAGTCCGCCAATGGGTACTTGCGGTTATTGGCTTTGTCAGACACAACCGCAAATGGCGTTACTTCTGAACCAGTACCAGATGTAGTTGGGATACCGATGTACTTAGCTTTTGCACCCAATGATGGGAAGCGGAAGGCACGTTTACGGATGTCCATGAATTTTTGAACCAGATCACGGAAGTCCACTTCTGGTTGCTCGTAGAAGAGCCACATGATTTTCGCAGCGTCCATTGGAGAACCACCACCTAAAGCGATAATGGTATCTGGCTCAAAGGCACGCATCACTTCGGCACCACGACGAACAGTGGTGATGTCTGGATCTGGCTCAACATCTGAGAAGACTTGAACCGTCACTTTGTTAGAACGCAGGTTGAGCTGGTCAATCACACGTTGCACAAACCCTAGTTTTTCGATGGACTTGTCTGTCACAATCATGACACGCTCAAGACCTTCTGCAGTTTGCAGGTATTGAATAGAATTGCGCTCGAAGTAAATCTTAGAAGGTACTTTGAACCATTGCATGTTGTTTCTCCGTTTTCCGACTTTCTTGATGTTGAGGAGGTTGACAGCACTCACGTTGTCACCAACTGAGTTGCGACCGTAAGAACCACAACCAAGGGTCAATGATGGAATAAAGGCGTTGTAAACGTCCCCGATACCACCGAAAGTAGATGGAGAGTTCCAGATAACACGCATGGCACGCACACGGGTACCAAATTCTTTGGCAAGAGCTTCGTCCTTAGTATGGATCGCCGCAGAGTGACCAAGACCGTGGAATTCAACCATTTGACGGGCTTTTTCAAGACCATCTTCGGTGTCTTCTGCTTTCAAAACAGCGATAACTGGAGAGAGTTTTTCACGAGTAAGTGGCTCGTTTTCACCAACTTCAGCACATTCTGCCGCTAAGATGTTGGTACCTTCTGGTACTTTGAAACCTGCTTGCTCTGCAATCCATTCTGCTGGTTTACCAACGATGTTGGCATTGAGTTTTGCACCTGCACAGTTTTTGCTGTTGGCTTTCACGCCGAAGCAGAACTCTTCAAGGAGGGCTTTTTCTTTCTTGTTAACAAAGTAGGTGTGGTAAGATTTGAATTCGTCTACAAAGTCATCGTAGATCTCTTTGTCGATAATAACAGCTTGCTCAGACGCACAAACCATACCGTTGTCAAAGGACTTAGACATCACGATGTCATGTACAGCTTGTTTGATGTCAGCTGATTTTTCCACATAAGCTGGGACATTACCTGCACCAACACCGAGCGCTGGTTTACCACATGAGTAAGCGGCACGCACCATGGCGTTACCACCGGTCGCAAGGATGGTTGCGATACCGTCGTGGTTCATCAGAGCTGCTGTTGCTTCCATAGAAGGTTCAGTAATCCATTGAATACAGTTTTCAGGAGCACCTGCTGCAATCGCTGCGTCACGCACGATTTGCGCCGCATGAGCTGATGATTCTTGAGCTGATGGGTGGAAACCAAAGACGATTGGGTTACGGGTTTTCAGGGCAATCAGAGATTTGAAGATAGTGGTTGAGGTCGGGTTGGTTGTTGGGGTAACACCGCAGACTACACCAACTGGCTCAGCAATTTGTGTGATACCTGTGATTGGATCATCTGAGATAACTCCAACAGTTTTCACACCACGCATGTTGTTGACCACGTGCTCACAGGCAAAGAGGTTTTTGGTGGCCTTATCTTCAAAAACACCACGTCCTGTTTCTTCGTAAGCATGTTGTGCCAAGATACCGTGCGCATCAAGGGCAGCAACAGATGCTTTTGCCACAATGTAGTCAACCTGTTCTTGGTTCAGTTGACGGAAAGCATCAAGCGCAACAAAACCTTTTTGCACCAACTCATCCACGTGAACTTGAGCTTTAAGTGCTTTGTCTTCTGGTTTAACTGATTTTTCAGCCATGGGTTTTCCTCCTCTGTTTAACAAGATTTTTTCTTGTTAATTTTTTCACATTTGTTTTACATGTTCATTATACAACTTTTCCATTCATTTGTAAACCCTTTTTGTGATTTTTTTAACAAAAGTCAACGAGTTTTTTATTTTGAACAAGAAAACGCTTACTGATATAGTTTACACCTTTCCTTTAAAAAAATCAAGTTTTTATATCAAGTCAATAAATTATCTAAATCATTACTACCCAGTTTTTGAACGTTCTCAAGCAATTCCTGCCTAGCAAACTTTTATTCTCCGAAGCACAGAAAAAACGATAAGGACTTCCCTGTTGCTGGACAGGTTTAATACCTTATCGTTACTTTTAATGTTTAAAGCTCGTAAGACCAAGGCTATAGTGGGTGAATCCATCTTAGGAATTATGGACTACACACCTAAAATTAGGTCAAAAAAATAACTTTGGTGTACTTTTATGGTTTCTAGCCATAAACATAAAATAAGAGAGGATAAAATTTATCCTCTCTCAGGCTTAGGTGTAATCAGTCTAATACGGTTAATAAAGAGCTTAATTTCCTAGTAACCATCATTCAAATCAGTTGACATTATCACTAAAATTTTATGTCATCTACTTCTTGACCAGGTCATCAAGGAGTGGTAGAACTACTATTTTCAAATTTTTTATCACAATTTCTTTATTTTGTCTGCTAAGACTATAAATCTAATCGTTTTTTGATTCCCTCTAGAATATTATGCTTATTTATGCCTTACGGTGTAGAATAAAAATTTAAAAGATAGATTAGTTACTTAGTTTACTTTATTGAAGTTTCGCTGTTGTGATAACTCGAAGCGATTGTAGCCTTCTAAAAATTCCCGTCATTACTCTTTTTTATGACAAATTTTCTGTTTGGAAAATTAGTTATGAACTGAGAAGTAAAAATCAAAAGCAGGATGAAGAGAACAGCGACCAAGTTTCATCTGGGTTAAGACTGTGATAAATCGCAATAAAATGAACTATAGATTTTGATGGAATTGATCTAAGGATTTAACCAATGGATTCAAAAGTCCTAAATTACCATAACTATTAGACATGATGGAGACAATGTAATCACCTTTTGTTGTATAGATGATGCCCGCATCATTAGCTGCTTGATAGTCCAAGTCTCCAATCCATCCCGCCTTGCTCTGGGTTTTGTAAGTTTGTCCTAAAACAGACTTAATCGGTGATAGATTTGGTGTCTCAAACATGGCGCCAATCTGTTTACCATGAGCCCCCCTCTTGGATGTACTCATAGTTGCTTTCCCAAAGAGCATGGAGTTCTTTTGGAGTCAAATCTGGACATCGGCGACTAATGCGATCACGACTAATACCTGATTGATCAGCCCAGTGATGTATAACCGCTTGAGCATAGCCCCTATTGCTCGATTGCTTAGCAACAGCCTCCATAACTGTACGGTGCTCTGCAATCTTCTCAGGATATTGCTCTGCTAAGCTGACTAGAAATGGTGCTTTAATGGTACTAGCACTCATAGAAGCGTTTATTGGCATTATACTCAATTCCTTTATTTGTACGAACATCAGAAAGTTTGAAACCAACTTGATACCCCTTATCTTCGATATGTTTAATTGCTGAAACGAGAGGCGATAACATATGCTCGTTTGCTACATAGTCACCAATTACATTAAATAATTTACCTGCAAATTGTTGGTTTTTTTCCTTATAACTCCCGCTAGCTGATGATAATTTAATCTTACCGAGGTCTGTCCCAATAGTTACTTTGTCTTCATAGGTCGTATAGACATGGACGTGGTAGTCATCTGAGGTATTGGAATGATTTTATTTGTTAACCTTAACACTTGCCTGGTTATTAAATACCTTAGGTTCATACCATTTCAAATCATCTTGTCCTTTATTTTCCGACCACACCGCAGCGCGCACATGGGCAATCTGTTTGGTGTCAGGTGTGCCTGTGCCCTTGATGGTAAAGTTGGTTTTATACTCGTCGTAGCCGACCACTTCGACCTTGGCAGGTGCCTTCTCGGCAACGGGTTTGACTGTTTCAGTAGGTGTTGAGGAAGTTGATGGTCCTAAATCTTTTACAGGGACATAACTACGACTGCCAGGGTAACTGACGTAACTGATCCACAGATGATTGTCGTTCTCGCCAGTTTTGTCATAGTTGGCTTTTTCACCTGCAGTGTAGTAGTCTCGGTCTGGTGCTGACATCTTAGGCTCGCTCTTGACCCCAACTCGCTCAGTAAAGGTATAAGTCCCACTAGCTGGTACACTTTCCTCTGACACTTGGGAAGCAGGAGTAGTTGAGCTGGTCTCAACAGCAGCACGAACTGCAATAGCAGGACTAGCTTCGGCCGTAAGTGTCGTCTCACTAACAGTACTTGATTCAGCAGGTGTTATAGTTGTTGCCTGAGAGGGTTCGGTGGTTGGGGGTACGGGTGGTTGCTCTACAGATGTTTCATTAGCAGCTACTTTACCAGAAGCCAATAGCATTCCCAGAAAAACAGGAATTGTCAAGTAGAACTTCTTGCGTTAATTTTTCATGATCATCCTCCTGGACTTATTATAGCANTTGCGTTAATTTTTCATGATCATCCTCCTGGACTTATTATAGCATACAACCATTAATCATGATACTTGCTTTATAATTTTTTATTCGTGAATTAACTTATTAAAACACCAAACTTGAAACTACAAACAATTTTATCCACATCATTAAGAATGAAAACATTCGGCTTCCGAAAATGAAAACTTCAAAACTCGCATTTTCATTGCTTTAAACATAAAACGAGAGAAGAACACAATTGTCCTCTCTCGGTTCTAGGAGTGATTAACCCACTACAGTTAATCAGTAGCCGGTTTTATTTGAAAGGCCGGAATCAATTTTTGACCGGTTTTGTTTTAGCTTCCTCAATTGCTTTTTGAATCGTTTGAGCGTAAAGCGTCGCACCTTTTACAATGCCGTCCCCATCACCTCCGAAGTGGATATTATCACTACCCACCCAAATATCTGGATTTGACAAAGCGGTCTGGTGCCAGTCAGCCAAGGTAATAAAATCATATGTCTTGGCTAGGGTTAGTTCATAATCACGAGTTTTTTGCGCAACAGGATTATCATATGTCGCTGAGTTACCGTCATAAGGCGTTATTAAGATTAAGTGGTAGCCTTTTGGTAATTGTTCTACCAGTCGGTCAAGCTCCTCCTGATAATTATAGATAGTATTAACACCCGTTCCAATGACAAGATACTTTGTTAAACTTCCGTTAGCAATATGGTTAGCAACAATCTCATTGGCTTGTGCGAGGTTGCGGCTCCCTTGCGCATCGACAAGAGCTTCAGGAAGTGCTTCTGTGATTGATTTGCTCGCCCGCAAGGTAACTGAGTCCCCAATGATAGTCACACCTTCTGTGATATCATATTTAGATGCTTTTTCTTGTCCAGCAAGAGTGCGTGTCTGTTGCAGTTGCGTCGCTGCCTGATGCAGGTTATCGACCATCATCTGCCGCTCAAAGTCACCAGTAGCAGGGGCAAAGCTGATAATGAGCAAGGCAACTGCTGTAAATACCGCAAGACCTCCTTGCAACCAGCGACGATAAGGGGCGATATCAATGACTTGACCCCAGATTTTTGCTTGTCCCCCTGCTAACCAAGGCTCAAGAAGGTAAAATGAAGCACTGGCAAAAATCAGTGATAAAGCAGTCGTGAGTAAAACAGCTAACAGGTTTGGCATTACTTCTTTAAAGATATTGTACAGTGGCCAATGAAAAAGATAAACACCATAGCTGATGTTAGCTAAAAAACTGAGCACCGGAGGCTCATTGACTCCGTCTGGTGTTCGGTCACTCCAAATGCGACAAACCACAATCAAGACAAGGGTTGCCAAACTAGACAAGAGAAAACCAAATAAATAAGAAAAAATATGATTAAAGTCCAAAAATAGACCCAATAGAAGAAGAACGAGACCAGCTCCCGTTGCCAGCAAGGCTAACTCTTGTTTTTTAAGCCGTTGGCTCAGGCGTCTGTAAAAAGATGTCGTCTCGAGCAATCCTACCAGCGTTGCCAAATAAGCCCCTAAAAAGAAGGGAAAAACATGAGTCAAACTAGAAAAGTAAATGGTCGAATAGTTGCTCACAAAGAAGCTACTGATAAACATGCTTGAAAATGTCACCAGCGATAAACAAGCAGACAAGAGAAATAAGTTCCCCCTCAGTCGGTTGATACGTGTTTCTCGTCGTGATAAGAACCAAACCAATAATCCCCAGAACAGGTAGAATTGGACCTCAATCGCCAAACTCCAGGTATGGACAAACAAATGCGGAATAAATTGCGCTTCGTAATTGCCACCTGTTAGGATTTCATAAAAATTGGTTACAAATCCTAGGGCTGCCGCCACCTGACGCCCGATACTGGCGACAAAGTCTAGTCTAACCAGTAGCGTAAAAGGCAAGGTGACTAAAACAGATAAGACCAACGGGGGCAAAATTCTGTAGAGCCGTCGTCTGGCAAAACTTGCTAAGTCAATCTGACCGGTTTGACTAAACTCATCGATAAAAACAGCTGTGACCAGATAGCCAGAAAAGGTGAAAAAGAGGTCAACCCCAATAAATCCACCTGAAAATTGCTTTTGAAAGAAGTGATAAGCCAAGACCAAAAGGAGACCGACCACTCGTATGATTGAAAACCATTTTATCTTCATTTTTGATAAATCCCTTGTTTAAATGTGCCGTCATAAACAGCTTTATCCTCAGTGTTTAAGACTCCTTTACCATCTGCCTGACCGTTTTTGAACTCCCCTTTGTAAGTCCAACCCAAATGAGAAACAAAGGTGCCTTCGCCGTGAAAGACGCCTTTTTTAAACTGCCCTTTATAAGAATCACCATTGTCATAAGTCAGCTCGCCATAGCCATTTAAGCGATGGTTTTGGACATCACCAACGTAAATTAAGCGCCCATCATCAAGAGCGAGCTCTATTTTTCGGCTAACCGTTGCCATCAGAAGGGTTAGGCTCATCAAGAAGACAAATAGAAAGGCTAATTTTTCTAACAAAGGACGGTCAAACGATTGGTTTTTAGCTATTCGGTTTAGTTGTTCTTTAATCTGTCCAACCATGATTGGCACCCCCTTGTTACTAAGTGATAAGTCTCTTCAAAATCGCCTGTGTACCAAGGGTCAGGAACTCCGCCATCGCAGAAGAGAAAGATTTTGTCATCGTAGCGACCTGCCGAAAGCTTTTTCAAATCAATGACATTTTGGTCGTCCATCCCAATCACCACATCATAGTCTTCCAAGTCTGCAAGACTAATCTGCTGCGATGTTTTGTGAGTGTCATAAGACACGCCGTAACGATTAAGCGTGTCTTGGGTGCCCCGATGAATTGGGTTACCATGCTCCCAGCTTGATGTGGCACGACTGACAACCGTCAGATGATGGTCATGGTCTTGCGCCAGCTGTTTCATCACAAACTCCGCCATCGGACTACGACAGATATTGCCAAGACAAACAAACGCCACTTTCATTTACTACTACCTCCGTAACATGCGAGATCAACCCCGACTAATGTAGGGAAACAAGAAACACCCTTATCAGTTGAATACTCATAAGGGATGATAACCTTATTGGTCAAAGATATTGCCAAGTTCCACCTTGACGGTATGTGATTTGACATCAATGCTAGGCACACTAAGCAAAGATTTATAAGCGAAGTGCTCACGGTGCTCTTGGGTATTGTCTGCAAAAACAGCCACTCCAACCAAGGTTGAGTCAAACTCTTCCAATAAGCTGGCCATACCTGAGATTGTCCCGCCGCCTTTTAAGAAATCATCAACAATCAAGACACGGCTACCTGGCGCTAGGCTACGTTTGGACAAGAACATTTTTTCGATACGGTCTCCACTTGAACCACTAACGTAGTTAACACTGACCGTTGACCCTTCTGTGATTTTGAGGTCACGGCGAACGATAACAAAAGGCACATTAAGGACATTGGCCACAGCATTAGCTAAAGGCACCCCTTTGGTCGCAACTGTCATGACCGCATCAATCTTTTCTCCTTTGAAGCTATGAGCAATGATACGCCCGATGTTTCTCAGGAGTTTTGGTGTGCTCAATAAATCAGATAGGTAGATGTAGCCTCCAGGAAGAATCCGATTGCTTTCTGACAAGCGCTCGCACAGCTCTAAAGCTGTTTGACGGGCTTCTTCTTCTGAAATCATCGGTGTAAAAATGACACCCCCAGCCGCACCAGTAACGGTCTCCACCTCACCAATGCCACTGCTTTCAAAAGCTCTTTTAATGATGGAAATATCCTCAGAGATTGATGATTTTGCTGCTTCATATTTTTCAGCAAAAACATTCAAACCGGTTAATTTATAGGGGTTGTTAATCAAATAGTTGGAGATGACAACCATACGTTCACTGCGTTTTATTTTCATGTTATTAGCCACCTTTTCATGTTCTCCCCATTATATCATAATTCAAAAGAAAAGACGAACATTTTTGCTCAAATTGCCCGTCTCTCTTGGTATTCGTCTTAAAATCGTGGTTTGTAAAAGGAACGATTATCCATGGCAAAGATTTTTGCTGTCATTTCACCTGGTTCAATGCGATTGAGTGCTGTTGTCATCATCATCATCTCCGCATCGATATTATCAATCATATGGAGGATTTCTGCCTCCATAATCTTTGGACGAACAGGACTGCCATACTCCAACTGCCCATGGTGACTGAGCAGAACATGGCGGAGCACCGTCACATCTTCTTTAGTATCATCGATGTTTAGTTCAGTGATAATCTTGGTAATTTCTTCATTGACCAGGGCAATATGCCCAATCAAATTCCCCCTGATGGTATACTCCGTATTGTCAGGACCAGTTAACTCGATAACCTTAGCCAGATCATGGAGCATTACCCCAGCATAGAGCAAGCTCTTGTTGAGTGCAGGGTAAATATCCCCAATCGCCTCTGCCAAGCGAACCATGGTCGCTGTATGATAGGCCAAACCTGCCTCAAAGGCATGGTGATTGGTCTTTGCAGCAGGGTAGGTAAAAAATTCTTTGTTGTACTTACGGTATAGGGCGCGAACGATGCGTTGCCAAGTCGCATTTTCAATTTTAAAGAGCATCTGCTCCAGATAATCACGAACATCCGCAGAGTCAACTGGTGATTTCTCCTTAAAATCAGCAGGGTCATTCGGCTCGCCATCTTTTGGCAACCGCATGACGAGCTGATTGACCTGAGGCATCCCATTGTAAACTTCTCTGCGTCCTTTGACTTTTACCACACGTCCTGTGGTAAAGGTGTCGATATTGTAGGGTTGGGCATCCCAGAGGTTACCTGAAATTTCTCCAGTATCATCTTGGAAGGTCAAGGCAATATAATCTTTGCCTGCCCGCGTCTTTCTGACGTCAGCCGATTTGATGAGATAGAAACCAGTAAAAATCTCATCCTTTTTCATTTGATTAATCTTCATTATCTTCCTCATCTTCTAAAAGGGGCAAATCAAGTAGCGACTGGGTCTGACTGTCTTGATAGGCCTCAATGGTGGTCAAGGCACGCACGATAGCATTAGTTCTGGTCGTTAAAACGCTGTCCAAGGTACGACTGGCGGTATTGAGCTGTTTTTGCGCCTTAGTTAAAAGCCCAGAAAACTTCCCAAATTCCGTCTTAACATTGCCCAAGACCTTACTGATGTCATCCGCGTTTTTTTGGATATTGAGGGTCTTAAAACCAACTGATAGAGCGTTCAGTAGAGCCGATAAGGTCGATGGCCCAGCCACCAAAATCTGCTCCTCCCGTCGCAAGCGGTCAAAGAAATCAGCCTGCCTAACCACCTCGGCATAGAGACCTTCCGTCGGTAAAAAGAGAATCCCAAACTGGGTCGTTTCAGGCGGGTTCAGGTATTTTTTTTGAATGTCCTTGGCGAAGCGTTTGACGCTGGTCATCAGGGCTTTGCGGTGCTGATCAATGCCGTCACGGTCAGCCAGTTCATATGCCTCTTCCAGACGGTAATAGTCTTCTAGCGGAAACTTGGCATCGATGGGCAGATAGACTGGGGTGTCTGATGCTTGGCCAGGGAGTTTAATCGCATATTCGACTCGCTCACTAGAACCTGATACCGTCGCAAACTCACGTTCGTATTGGCTAGGGGTCAGCATATCCTCAATAATCTGAGCCAGTTGAATTTCTCCAAGAATCCCCCGTGTCTTGCTACCTGATAACACTTTGCTCAGGCTACCAACATCACGCGCTACTGTCTTCATTTCCCCCAGACCTTGATTGACACTCTCCAGCTGCTTGGATACCGTCTCAAAGGAGGTCTGCAAGCGCTGATTGAGGGTTTGATCGAGTTTTTCAGATACCGTTTGGCGCATATCTTCCAAGCGATGCTCATTAGAGGTCTGCAAATCTTTAATCGCAAGTGTCAGCTGGGTCTGCAACTGCTCCAAGCGGTGATCCGTCTGATTGCGACTGGCTGTTAAATTATCGTATAAAGCTTCTCGTAGGTCACTAGATTGCTGATAAAGCCCATCTTGCAGGCGGAGCAACTGCTCCTGTTGGGCAAGGAGCTGATTTTTTCCTGCCATGTCAATTAAATAAGTCAGTTGGTCTGAGAGGTTATCAGCTTGGTTCTCTAAAGTTTTGATGAGTTGATCTTGCTGTTGCCGTTGCTTCCAGAGAACGATGATCAGCACCAACAACACCAAAACCACCATGACAAGGGTCAACAGAGCCATCACGCCCTCCTATCTCGGGACTGAATCACCACTGCATACCCTTCATCTAGGCTAAAGCAAACGGGCTGTCCCAAAAATTCATTGCTACTATAGATTTTTTTTTGGAAAAATGTGCTGCGCGTCATCTCGTATTTAGCTCCTTGAATGGTGAATTGTCCCTCGCCTGATGCCATAAAAGCAAGATAGGTCATCCCTTCTGCCTGTGTGACCTCATGGCTGCCAACCGGGAAAAACTGGACACGGTTCAGGTCATCGACCAAAACCAGTTGCTGCATGTAGGGCGCAAGTTCTGGGTCGCTGGGCAAGAAGAGATTGGACAATTCATGGTCCAGTCGCCCACCAAAGGCACCAAAAATTGTCACTTCAGCTGTCGGGTATTGGGCAAAAATTAGTTTGAGGGCGAGTTCAGCATCCGTGTCGTTTTTTTCAGCCGGCGCTTGATGAAGTATCAGAGCATGATGTTTGATGGTCGCAAGCTCTTCTGCTGTCACCGAATCAAAATCCCCCACTGCCATATCCAGCGCCAGCCCATGTTCCAAAAGAAAGAGACAGGCTCGGTCAACACCAACATAAGCATCGAAGGTACGTGGCACAAGAGTCGGCTGACCACCCAAGCAGAGGGCAATCCTAGGCATCTAGCACCTCACGCAGGCGAGCAACACCAGCTGTCAGGTCTTGCTTGAACAGGTAGGAACCAGCGACAAAGACGTTGGCGCCTGCTTCTTTTGCTAGGACAATGGTCTGGTCATCAATGCCACCGTCCACCTCGATATCAAAGCTCAAGCCAAGGCGAGCACGCTCTTTTGCGATTCGAACGACCTTGGACATGGTTTCTGGAATAAAGGCTTGACCACCAAACCCTGGGTTAACCGTCATGATGAGCACCTGATCGACCAACTCTAGCACAGGAAAGAGGGCTTCAACTGGCGTGCCAGGGTTAATGACCACACCAGCCTTCATACCCGCTGCCTTGATTTTTTGCAGTGCACCATGAATGTGGGTAGTGCTCTCAGTGTGGATGGTCATAATATCTGTCCCTGCTTGGGCGCAGGCCTCCACATAACGCTCTGGATTAACCACCATGAGATGGACATCAAAGACCAGCTTGCTGTGTTTGCGCATACTGGCAACAACATCTGTCCCAAAACTAATATTAGGCACAAACTGACCGTCCATGAGGTCGATGTGGACATAGTCTGCACCGCTTTTCTCAATGCGCTGCAATTCACTGGCAAAATTGGCGTAGTCAGCAGCTAGGATGGATGGGGCGATTTTGTAAGAAGACATGGGTTACCTCTTTCTACATAGATATGGGAACGACGGCTTTAAAAAGGAGACAAGGATATGTCATTTATTTTTTCTTAGCAACTTTTTTGTAAGTTCCACGGCGGTTGTCAATTTCGCTGAGCAGTTGCAAATAGTTATCATACCTAACCTGCCAGATGTCACCAGCTGCTACTGCCGGTTTCACGGCACAGGCTGGCTCATGGGTATGGGTACAGGTGCGAAACTTGCAAGACTGGCTGACCTTTGAGATGTCTGGAAAGGCCTGGTTGAGGTCTTCGCTAGTGGTCACTTGATAGTCGAGGGAGGAAAAACCTGGGGTATCCGCAATCTTGCCACCGAAGACATCATAAAAACTGACCGCTCGCGTGGTATGGCGTCCTCGACCTAGACTATCTGAAATCTCGCCTGTTTCGAGCTTTAAATCTGGGGCAATTTTATTGAGTAGAGTAGACTTGCCCACTCCAGTTTGTCCCATAAAGATCGTCACCTGATTAGTCAGAAGAGGCGCTAGCTCCTCGACACTATAGCAGACCTCATAACCTATCTTCTCATACTGCCTGCGAATCTCGTCCAGCTCTGCCATTTCCCCAACTAAATCCAGCTTGGTAATGTAAATGATGGGGTGAATCTGCTTGTGCTCCAAAAGCACCAAAAAGCGATCCAGCAGGTTGGGATTGAAGTCAGGCTCACGCGCCGACATGATAACGACCGCCTGATCAATGTTGACGATAGGTGGACGCACCAAAGCGTTATGGCGTTCCTCGATGGCTAGGATATAACCCTCTGACTGCTCCTCAGCAGAAAAGTCAACCCAATCGCCTACATAAGGCGTCTGTCCTGTCTTTCTAAAATTGCCACGCGCTCTGGTTTGATAAACCTGTCCGTCTGCCTCAACATAGTAAAAACCTGCCAAGGCCTTAATAATTCTTCCTCGCAAATGAACTCCTCTGTTTTTGTTTTTATTATACCATACTTTATCAAATGTCTCTAGTATAGGTACTGGGGCTGAGACAAAAGTCTCCAACTTCAACGTTGATAAGGTATTACTTGCAATACGCAGTGATCGGAAGCAACTTTTACTGGCTTTGCCAGTTTTAGAGCTGCCCTTGCACAGTTCATTAGGTATTTCAGCACCAATGAACCACTGCTGAATGCTTCAAGGTGCTTGAGCCTTGACGGTGGGGAATCGTGAGTTGCAAAGCAACTCTCCTCCCTAATACGCTGATGCTATCAGCTATAACAGCCCTACTCAACTTTGCGAGGGGTGAGCAACAACATCGACCCCCTTGGGTTATCGATTTTTGGCCCACTCCCTCGTTCACTCTGGAAAACTGCTACTGAATGACTAGGAAGGTTAAAAAAGTTCTGCCTAAGGCTTGATTTTTTTCATAAAATCAGCTAAGATAGTTATATCACCTGCGGAGGTGGTGGAACGGCAGACACGCATGCTTCAGGCGCATGTGCCCGTAGGGTGTGAGGGTTCAAATCCCTTCCTCCGCATTTCTTTAGACAATTACTGAGTTGAAGACAGAAACGTTTCAAGTACTGTTCTTCAACTTTTTTCTTTTCCTTGAACTTTTTAGAAAAGAATTTTCTGTAAATGCTCTGCGGCATTATTTGAAAATACCTACCTGATTTGCCCCTGCTCAGCTTCAACTAAAAAGCTACTTTTCCTTAGTTTTCTAGCAGATATCAACATGAGCGAGCGAAAATCTGTTATAATGCTACTGATAGGCTTACTAGAATGGAATAAAATCCATTTCCTTCTATCTTTTCATCACCCTAAGGTGTGACACTATTACCCTACTAGACTAAATGTTGCAAAAAGACACCCTCACAAAAAATTGTGGGGTGACTTTCCATTTTTTAATCGCCTTAACTCATTGAAAAGGCTATAATACTAGGCTTTCAGCCTTAAACAATCTGATATCGATTATTTAAGAGTAACAATAACACACGTTACTCTGTTGGTGATATAATAGGCTTTTTAGCCTTTACTCAGAGTTTGGCAGGAATTTTGGCATAAAATGGAATCTAGTCCTGCACTAATTACATTTTGAGTGATTTCTTCTGATACTGTTTTATCTAATGCATTAAACCAGTGACTATATGTATTCAAAGTTGTAGATTTATCAGCATGTCCCATTCGTCTTGCTACATATAAAATATCTTTCTGCAAAACATTTATGAGATAAGAAGCATGGCTATGTCTCAAACCTTTTCCTGTTATCACCGGTACTCCAACTTCTTGAGCTTTTCTCTTGATAATTCGACAGATTGTTAATTTACAAAACGGTTCACCAAATTGTGAAATGATGTAATCTGTATCTTGATTGGAAACTTGATTTTTTCGCCAGTTTTCCAATACTGATATTGTCACATCATCTAATTCAATAAGGCGTTCTCCAGCTGGTGTTTTGGTTTGGTCTTTGCGGTACCAATTTCCATTTTCATCCTTTTCCAAGGTTGTATGAACCTTCAAGAATTTATGCTCAAAATCGACATCTTCCCACCATAACGATAAACCTTCACTCACACGAACACCTGTCATATAATATAACCAAATAGTTGTGAATCTTTGTAACTCTTCGTAATCTTGTAAATCAAATGATTTAATAAAGTTCTGAAACTCAATATAAGTCCAAAATGGTGTATCAGGGTGCTTGCCTCTAGGATTATCTAACGCCTTGCATGGCATTGATGAAATATATCCTAATCTCTCAGCATAACCCATGCATGCCTTAAATCGTGACCATAAATTCTTCGCATAGTTTTCAGAGTAATGTTCTGAAAAGTCACCCCTTTTCTGTACAATTTTTATAAAGTGTTTTTGTTAAGCGATAACTCGCTTAACCATAGGTGTTTGGTAATCGAGACTGCCGTGAATGCGATGATGGTTCCACCGGTGGACATAGTCCTTGGTTTTAAGGGTTAGTTCTTCTAGTGACTGGCAGGTCTCCTGGTTGATAAACTCCAGTTTGAAAGAGCGGTAGGTGCTCTCATCGACGGCATTATCATAGGGACAGCCCG
>NZ_JBGTZB010000026.1:0-29583 GCF_041807825.1 Streptococcus sp. E24BD
ATGTCCACTGGTGGAACCATCATCGCATTCACGGTAGTCTCGATTACCAAACACCTATGGTTAAGCGAGTTATCGCTTAACAAAAACACTTTATAAAAAGTGTACAGAAAAGGGGTGCCTTTTCACGTTTGGTCATCTTCCGGATTTCCTACAACAAGTATTCACTATGCCATCAGTGGTACTTTAGTAGGGGTTGTCAGCAATAGTGCAACAACTACAGTAGGAGCTCAACTAAAAGTAGCCGGCTTCAGTTTTAGTCATACCATCGGTAACAATTCCTACTATAGAGTACCACTAAGTCAAAATGGTACAATTAGTCTTTATTAGGAGTCGCTCAGGTTATGAAAGAAAACCTAAAATACATCATTGTTTCTTTAGCAATAGTCCTGTCAGCAGTTATACTAGGTAAATTCATCCTTGATGGCTTCGACATCTTAGGTCAATACATTGAACACGGACTGAGAACAATAACTATTCCTCGATAACTCTATATGACTAACAATCGTTGGTATCCACATAAAGTTGCTAACGCGTGCGTTAGCCTCAGCCACTTTCTCTTTAGAAGAAGTGGCTTTTTGAACCTCCTATCTTTTCTCCAACTTGTCATCAATGGTCTGAATCATCTCATCCCGCACGTCCTTGACAGGGATTTCGGTAATGACTGCGCCCAGGAAACCTCGGATAACCAGCCGCTCGGCAGTTGCTCGGTCAAGCCCTCGGCTCATGAGGTAGTACATATCCTCTGGGTCGACCTGTCCGATAGAGGCAGCATGCCCTGCGGTCACTTCATTTTCATCAATGAGGAGAATAGGATTGGCATCGCTCCGTGCTTGGTCACTCAGCATGAGCACGCGACTCTCCTGCTGGGCGTCCGCTCCTTTGGCTCCCTTAATGATATGACCGATGCCGTTAAAGGTCAAGGTTCCTCGCTCCAAAATCACCCCATGCTGGAGGATATGACCGACCGAGTGTGCCCCATAATTGGTCACACTGGTATCTACCCCCTGCACCTGACGACCACTGGAAAGCGCCACGACCTTGAGATTAGCATGGCTGCCACGATCATAAAGGTTGCTGTCAAAGTCGCAAACCACATGACCAGCATTCATCACACCCATAGCCCAGTCGACCGTCGCATCCTCATGATGGTAAACCTGACGACTGATATAACCCGTCACATCACTCCCCAAACGGTCGATGGCCGCATACTTGATTTGACTACCCCTACCAGCTATGATTTCCACGCTGACATTCGCAGCCACCGACTCAGCCCCCTCGCCCAGACTTTCCAACCGCTCCAGATAGGAGAACTTGCTATTTTTACCTGCGATGATGAGGATTTTTTTGACAAATGGCTGAGCAGACGCCCGGTCTTCCAGCAGGGAGATTTCGATAGGCTGGTCAATCTCGACCCCATCTGGCACATAGAGAACCGCTCCGCTGGTAAAATAAGCTGTGTTATAGGCTGCCAGACGATGGCTGTCATCTGGACAAGCCTGCCCTAGATAGGTCTCCAGAAGCTCAGGACGTTCCTCTAAGACCGTCGCAAGGTCTGTCAACACAACTCCCTTATCGATCAGCTCCATAGGCAGTTGTTCTAGGACGGTTTGGCTGCCGACCTCTACCAGCTTAGGATTGTCTCCGATAGCGAGAAAATCAGGCACACTCGGTAGGTCCCAGCTCTGCCCGATAGTAGACGGCATCAACTGCCAACGGTGAAACTTAACCCGCTCAATCACAGGAAATTCCAGCTCTGCCATGTTCTCAACAGCTGCCAACCGACGATCCAACAACCACTGAGGCTCCGCCTGACCCTGTGAAAAGGCTAAAATCGCTTCTTTGGTCATCTACACGTCCTCACTGTACTCTAAGCCCAGCTCCTCGGCAATCTTGGCATAGCCCTCTTGCTCCAGACGAGCCGCTAACTCTGCACCGCCCGAGAGGACGACCCGACCATCCATCATGACATGAACCACATCAGGGGTGATGTAGTTGAGCAGGCGTTGGTAGTGGGTGATGATCATAGCACCGAAGCCCTCACCCCGCATGGCATTGACCCCTTTTGAAACGACCTTGAGAGCATCAATGTCCAATCCTGAGTCAATCTCGTCTAGGAGGGCAAACTTAGGCTCTAACATGAGAAGTTGGAGGATTTCATTGCGCTTTTTCTCCCCTCCTGAGAAGCCTTCATTGAGGTAGCGCTCTGCCATCTCCTCTTTCATGCCCAAAAGCTCCATCTTTTCATCTAGCTTGGTGATAAAGTCACGGACAGAGATTTTATCCTCGTCTTCCTTACCAGCGTTCATGGCCGCACGGATAAACTCGGCATTGGTGATACCAGGGATTTCAGACGGGTACTGCATGGCTAAAAAGAGACCCAGTCGTGCCCGCTCATCCACTTCCAGCTCTAAGATATTGACCCCATCAAAGAGGACCTCCCCTTGGGTCACTTCAAAGTTGGGATTGCCCATGATGGCAGCAGACAGGGTTGATTTCCCTGTGCCGTTTGGCCCCATGATGGCAGCGACCTCTCCTGTTTTCAGGGTCAAGTTGACCCCTTTTAGAATTTCCTTGTCCTCGATGGACACATGCAGGTTTTTGATTTCTAAGGTTGACATAAAAGTTCCTTTCTCACGGCTAACGCCGAGGGTTGTTTATAGTTATTATAACAGAAAAATCCTCGCTTATCAGATACGAGGATTTGGTATTTTTGACACTGATTACGCGTTAAAACTCTCTGTCAACTGAGGCACAACTTGTTTTTTACGAGAAACAGCACCTGGTAAGAAAGCATGGTTATTTTCCAAGGTAAAGTTAAAAGCTGCTTCAACCTTATCCATGTTGCGACCGAGCGCCAAGATTTCTGAGTTAGAGTTGACAATATCTGTAATCATGAGGACAAAGTCGGAATAGCCATTATCAGCAGACGCTTTGGTGATCGCTGCTTCAATCTCCGCCTGACGGCCAAGGACTTCGGCAATGTCAACTGTGTTGACTTGAGCGACACGAACAGGGTTACCGTTGAGTTCAAAAGTCTTGGCATCGATGTCAATCAGCTCTTCGGCTGACTTGCTGGCTAGGTTTGTACCTGCTTTCAAGAGAGCCAAGCCATACTCTTCCAAATTCACCCCTGCCAGCTCTGCTAATTCCGCAGCGACCTGTGGGTCGCTCGCGTGAGTGGTCGGAGACTTGAGCAAGAGCGTGTCCGAAATCAAACCTGACAATAATAAGCCTGCAATCTCTTTTGGCACAGCGACACCAGCCTGTTTGAACTGGCGATAAACAATGGACGACGCTGAACCAACAGGTTCAAGGAGCATATAAAGCGGATTGGCAGTTTCAAAGTTAGCCACACGGTGGTGATCCACGACACCAGCTACCTCAACCTCGCGGATATCACTGATGGACTGCTGAAACTCATTGTGGTCCGTCAAAACAACCTTATCCGATCCTTCTGCTTTGGCAGAAGTCACAACACGCGGTGCTGTAACGCCAAAATAATCCAACGCAAAAGCTGTTTCTTCGTTAGGCTCGCCCAGAAGCACCGCCTCTGCATCACGCCCCCAAGCTTCACGCTCCAAATAAGCCCAAGCGTAGCTTGAAGCCGTAGCGTCAGTATCAGGGTTTTGGTGACCAAAAACTAAAATCTTAGACATGTGAGTAACTCTCTTTCCTTTATTCACCTTATTATAGCAGATTGGGCTTGTTTTGGCAAAAGTTCCTCATAAGGAAATCACGTTTCAAATTAAAAAAATACCCTGGTCAACTCCTCTAACGTGAGGAGCTAACCAAGGTATAGTTTTAAACTATTCCTTTGTTGACAACAACAAGCCAACAATAAAGCCAAGAATAGATGGTAGTACCCAACCCATACCGATGCTTGAGAATGGCAACAAACCATGACCAAAACTAACTAAGCCTTTAACAATTGATAATTCTGCCCATGGAGATGCTGCTAAACCGTCTACGATAGCAGGAAAGAGGGTAAAAATAGTCGTCCAGAGGTAAACGGCCTTTTTACCTTTGAACAGCTTATCTACTAAAGCTAGCAAAACAAGGACAATCGCCAACGGATAAAGAAACATAAGAACCGGAATAGAATAGGCGATAATATTTGTTAAACCAACATTGGCAAAAATAGCTGGGAAAATGGTAGCTGCGGCTAAAAACGTTTTATAAGAGACGCTAGGGAACATCTCTGAAAAAGTCTCTGAGAAAGCTGTTAAGAGCCCAACTGCTGTCTTTAAACAACCAAAGAAGACGATTAAGGCAAGTAATAGGCTACCTGCTGTTCCCAAATAATAACCAGCAATCTGTGCGAGGGCGATGCCACCATTGTCACTGATTGGAAACTGTCCAAGGCTAGTTGCCCCTGCATAAGCTAACAGGGCGTAAATCAGAGCCATAAAGCCCAGGCTGATGGCACCTGCTTTAATCATGTCCTTAGCAACTTGTTTAGGCTGGGTAACACCCAGTCCATTTAAAGCAGAGATAACCACAATGGCAAATGCTAAGGAAGCGAGGACATCAAGGGTGTTATAGCCTTCCAAAATCCCCTTGGTCAGCGCATTAGCTTGATAAGCCTCTTGAACAGCTGCCGCTCCGCTATTGCCCATAGGATTAAAAACAGAGAAAGCCAGCAAGAACCCCAAAACAAGGAGAAAAATCGGATTAAGCACTTTACCAACATAAGTGAGCAGCTTGCTAGCGTTCTGAGAAAGAAGCCAAGCCACCAAAAAGAAAAATGCAGAATAGAAAACCAAGGCTAGGGTTTGTTGCCCTTCTGGAATAAAAGGCACAACGCCAATTTGAAAAGAAGTCGTTGCTAAACGAGGGATGGCAAAGAAAGGACCAATAACGAGATAAAGCAAAATAGTAAAGAACTTGCCATAACCTTTACCAACTTTCGAAGCCAGCTCATAAACACTCTTGCTTTCGGTTAAGCCCATGGCAACGATGGCTAAAAACGGTAGTCCAATGGCTGAAACCAAAAAACCGATGGTCGCTGGCCAGAGGTTAGCCCCTGCTTCTTGCCCCATGTGAACAGGGAAAATCAAATTACCTGCACCGAAGATGATGCCAAACAGCATCGACCCGATATAAATATAATCTTTTTTCTGTAACGTTTTCATAGAAACTCCTTTATAATAATAACGTGATGATACAGCTTGCTAACGACCGATCGCTTTCCCTCCTTACCATCAAAAACAGCTACCCGCAAGAATGGGTAGCTGCTTTTTTGTCGCCCCATTCTCACTCAACACGAATAGGACAGTGACAAAAATTGTACCGTCCTATCTTCTGACAACGACTACCAAAAGTTGTGTTGTTTGTGTCATTGGAAACTCCTTGATGTTTAGTAAGGTTATTTTACCTTAGTCAGATAAGTTTGTCAAGTTTTATTTTTCAGAAAATTTCTGTATATTAACTAATCCGCTTATTATTTTTGCTTGTCATATTGTTCCAGCTGGTGCTTTTCAATTATAGCAATTAAACGTCCTGCATAATCACTACTTGTCGTATAGCCTTCTTGATAAAAGATGGCACTGGCCTCTTTGTAGGTTTTTGCTGTGGCTAGCCTTGTGTATAGCATCTCATCGCCCAATTTGTTAGCCTTTAGCCGAGTCATGTAATCAGCCATGCCTTCAGACCATGTTGAATAAACCTGATAACTCCGCTCGACGTTCTGCTCTTTGCCATCTTTGACCTCTGTTGTCCATAAAACAACACGGCGATTGCCTTCTGAGGCTGGTAAATGATAGAGATTATGGTACTTTACCCCTAGTAAAGTACGACCAGAGTCTGTTTCTAAAAGGGCTTGAGCAATTAAAACCGACGGCATAACCCCATAGCTTTTTCCTAGTTTCTGGGCTTCAGGTGCTATTTTTTTGATAAAGATAGCAGAGCTATCTGAGGTTTTGACCAGCTGATTAGCTGATTTAGGACCACCATTTAGCAAGAGTGGGATCAGGAAGCTGATAATCACACAAACCGTGATAAGCAGAGTGCCAAGAAAACTTAATCGTCGTTTCATCGATTTTTGCTCCTTAATAAATCAAGATATTCCTCCAGAGTCAGCTGATGCTCGGTCATGTATTTGGCGGAAGCAACACCCACATAGCGGTAATGCCAATTTTCCTCAGACACTCCAGTGATATGCTCCGCACCCTTTGTATATCTAAGAATAAAACCGTGTTCAGGAGCCATCGCTGCAATCTGCTTCGCCACATCAGAATAACGCATGATATCAATCGCTAAGCCCGTGTGATGTTCACTGTGACCTGCAGGCAAGACCGTCTGTGAAACAATTGTTGTCGCTTCCTCCTCACTTGTTCCCCCAGCTACCAGCTCAGCCACTCGTGTTTGAAAAAGCGCAGCTTGTTCTTCTACACTCCGATAACCAGAGTAAAGTCTCTGCAAAGGATCGGCATCTAGTGCATGGACAGCTGCCATAAACTGAGTCGTCGCCTCCACAATTCGCTGATCAACAGGAATTCCCTCAACATAACCAAGTTCTGGGACAACATTGTTAAAAGCATAATCCCGATTAACCAGGACTAATTCCCAATCATCAGGGCTAACGTCAGGTAAGGCATCGGTTGGCTCTTTACTGCTGGATGAGCTTGTTACTGCCATGGACGACGATGACGTTGACGATCGAGGAGATTCATCAGTTGTCAGGCGAAAATCACGTGGCGACAGGAAAATGTAGAATCCTACCAAGGCGATCACGATAGCCAGCAACTGCAAGACGACTAGTATTCCCTTATTTCCTCTCATTTGCGAGTGCCTCTCTTCCCTTATAGCGATAAGATAAATCAGCGACTTGTTCAATGCTAAAGTGTCCCTTTTCATAGCTTAAAACAGTCACACTGCCGTTATCAATCATCATCTTTTCCCACCAAGGGTCAATCAGCCACAGGAGCGTGGCGATGGTCATCCCATGACAAACCACAAGCCCGTTGCCACCACCTCTTGTCTCCAAGCGCTCTGCGATGCTCACAAATCCCTGCCAAATACGGTCGCGCAATACCTCCCAAGGCTCCGCCCAGCCAGCTGTATCAGCCTCCACCAAAGCTTCCGCGATTTCTTGATAGGTTAAATCTGTCAATTTCTTGTCAAGACCAACGACGCTTGTTCTAGGCAACACACCGTGGAAGAGCTCCTCATCGTACAGACCTTCCAAGCTACCAAAACACCACTCACGTATACGACGATCTGCCGTATGCGGTAAGCTCTCCTGACCAAGCTCTTTTAAAACAATCGCTAAGGTCTCAAGAGTTCGACCGCTATCACTTGAAAAAGCTTCATCAAATGTCAATCCATCTACTGCGAATCCTTGACCCAGCTCTCGAATGCCTTCACGACCTAACGTTGTCAGAGGACTATCGCACCAACCTTGGGCACGCCCCAAGGTATTGAACATCGTCTTGCCATGACGAACAATATATAACCGTGTTTCTGTCATTGTTAACTCCTTTATGATATTATAACATAAAACCTATCTAGACGTCACAACAAGATTCATTCAGAACAAGCACTCTCTTCTCATATTCTGACTAAAGTCGGCATTGACACCATCCAAGGTCAACATGAGAATCACTTATATTATCTTCCTCTGAATCCTCTTAATGAAGTCGATTGAAAATCATGCTACTTTCTTACTTATTTTTCCTTGCCTATTATCATGTTGCACTGCCGTAACTTCTCAAGCACCCTGATTTTCAGCTGAGTGACTTTCTTAAATGTTTCGGTCATTACCCTGAGTTCAGGAATATTCACATAACACAAAAAGCACCAACCATGAGGTCGGTGCTATTATTTGATGTCTAATCGTTACTGATTATTCACCGCGGTGTTTTTTGATGATTTCTTCTTGTACAGACTTAGGCACATCTTCGTAGTGGTCAAAGACCATCATGAAGGTGCCACGACCTTGAGTTGCTGAACGAAGAACTGTTGCATAACCAAACATTTCAGCCAATGGCACATAAGCACGAACGACTTGAACGTTACCACGAGCTTCCATACCATCAACGCGTCCGCGACGAGCTGTCACGTGACCCATAACATCACCGAGGTTGTCCTCTGGTGCGGTGATAGTGACAAGCATCATTGGCTCAAGGATAGCTGGTTGAGCTGATTTAGCTGCTTCTTTAAGGGCAAGAGATGCTGCAATCTTGAAGGCTGTTTCAGATGAGTCGACATCGTGGTATGACCCATCGTAAAGCTTCGCTTTCACGTCAACCATTGGGTAGCCTGCAAGGACACCATTAGCCATAGACTCGATGAGACCTTTTTCAACAGCTGGGATAAATTCACGAGGAACCACACCACCGACGATAGCGTTCTCGAACTCGAAACCTTTACCTTCTTCGTTTGGTGTAAATTCGATCCAAACGTCACCGAACTGACCTTTACCACCAGACTGACGTTTGAAGAATCCACGCGCTTGAGTAGAAGCACGGAAAGTTTCACGGTAAGATACCTGAGGCGCACCAACGTTTGCTTCTACTTTGAACTCACGACGCATACGGTCAACAAGGACGTCAAGGTGAAGCTCACCCATACCAGAGATAACGGTCTCACCAGTTTCTGGGTTAGTTTCAACGCGGAAGGTTGGGTCTTCTTCAGCCAATTTAGACAAAGCAACACCCATCTTATCTTGGTCAGCTTTAGACTTAGGCTCAACCATGAGTTGGATAACTGGTTCTGGAACATCGATTGACTCAAGAATGATTTTCGCTTTCTCATCAGTCAATGAGTCACCAGTAGTGGTGTCTTTCAAACCAACGGCAGCAGCGATGTCACCAGAGTAAACTGTTTCGATTTCTTGACGGCTGTTAGCGTGCATCTGAAGGATACGTCCGATACGCTCACGCTTACCTTTAGACGTGTTCATCACGTATGAACCTGAGTTAAGAACACCAGAGTAGACACGGAAGAAGGTCAAACGACCTACGAATGGGTCTGTCATGATCTTGAAGGCAAGGGCCGCAAATGGCTCTTCATCAGATGATGGACGCTCTTCTTCAGCGTCTGTATCTGGGTTGATCCCTTTAATCGCTGGGATATCAATTGGGCTTGGCAGGTAGTCAAGTACCGCATCAAGCATCAACTGAACACCCTTGTTTTTGAAGGCTGAACCACAAAGAACAGGGAAGAATTCAACGTTGATGGTTGCTTTACGGATACCAGCTTTCAATTCCTCTTCAGTGATTTCTTCACCTTCAAGGTACTTCATCATGAGCTCTTCGTCAGTTTCAGCAACAGCTTCAACCAACTTCTCACGCCACTCTTGCGCTTGCTCAAGGTATTCAGCTGGAATCTCTTCTTCACGAATATCTGTACCAAGGTCGTTGGTGTAGATTTCAGCTTTCATCTTAATCAAGTCGATGATGCCAGTGAAGTCATCCTCTGCACCGATTGGGAGTTGGATTGGGTGAGCATTTGCTTGTAAACGATCATGGAGGGTAGACACAGAGTAAAGGAAGTCCGCACCGATTTTGTCCATTTTGTTGGCAAATACGATACGAGGAACGCGGTACTCAGTCGCCTGACGCCATACGGTTTCAGTTTGTGGCTCAACACCTGATTGTGAGTCAAGAACGGTAACTGCACCGTCAAGTACGCGCAGGGAACGTTGTACTTCGATGGTGAAGTCAACGTGTCCTGGGGTGTCGATGATGTTGACACGAGTGTCTTTCCATTGAGCAGTTGTTGCCGCAGAGGTGATAGTGATACCACGCTCTTGCTCTTGCTCCATCCAGTCCATTTGTGACGCACCTTCGTGGGTCTCACCGAGCTTATGGATTTTACCAGTATAGTAAAGGATACGCTCAGTTGTTGTTGTCTTACCGGCATCGACGTGCGCCATGATACCGATGTTACGAGTTTTTGCTAACGAAAATTCGCGTGCCATGAGGTTATTTCTCCTATAAATTTTGATTTCGGTACTATTATACCATATTTTATAAAGAACGGATAGGCAGAGGCCTACCCGTTCGAGTTTTCTCTTTTTAGTTGGGCGTTGGTTCTGTCCAATGCAGATTGCTTTGGCAAACAAGTCACTGACAAAAAGATAAAATCTCCTAGAAGCCTAAGCTTCGTCGTCGCTTTTCCTATTTTGTCTAGGATTTGTTTAACGCTCTCGTATCTTAGAGTTGAATACGGTCGGCATACTGTCAGTGAAAAATGATAATCTTCCTAGATTGCAAGCAATCATCGTCAGATTCCTATTTTTCACTTGTATGCTCGCCCTTAATATCCTAAGATTACCAACGGAAGTGTGCGAAGGCACGGTTGGCTTCAGCCATTTTGTGAGTGTCTTCACGTTTCTTCACAGATGCACCTGTATTGTTTGCAGCGTCCATGATTTCTTTTGCCAAACGGTCAATCATAGTGTGTTCACCACGAGCGCGTGAAGCGTTAACCAACCAACGAAGCCCAAGTGTTACACGACGCTCTGGACGCACTTCAACTGGAACTTGGTAGTTAGAACCACCGACACGACGAGCACGAACTTCAAGAACAGGCATGATGTTCTCCATCGCTGTCTCAAATACTTCGTTAGCGTCGTTGCCAGTTACTTCTTTGATTTGCTCGAAAGCACCGTAAACGATGCTAGCCGCTGTACCACGCTTACCGTCAAGCATCACGCGGTTAATCAAGCGAGTAACTAATGTTGAATTGTACAATGGATCTGCCAAAACTTCACGTTTTGGGGCACGGTTTTTACGACTCATTCTTAGATTCTCCCTTCTTAGCCTTTAGGACGTTTTGCACCGTATTTAGAACGGCCTTGTTTACGGTTAGCAACACCTGCTGTATCAAGTGCACCACGAACGATATGGTAACGCACACCCGGAAGGTCTTTTACACGTCCACCGCGGATAAGTACAACGCTGTGCTCTTGCAAGTTGTGGCCGATACCTGGGATGTAGGCAGTAACTTCGATGAGGTTGCTCAAACGTACACGAGCGAACTTACGAAGGGCTGAGTTAGGTTTTTTAGGGGTCATTGTTCCAACACGTGTTGCAACACCACGTTTTTGTGGAGAAGACACGTTAGTTGTCACTTTGCGGTGGCTGTTGTAACCAACGTTAAGCGCTGGTGATTTAGATTTTTCTACTTTAGATTGACGTGGTTTACGAACCAACTGGTTAATTGTAGGCATCTACATTCTCCTGTAAAATTTTTAGTTTTGGTTGGACAAAGCGATCGGTGACATCCTCTATCCTGCGTGTACTTTTGCAACATTTGTCAGCACGTCTCTGTACACTTTTGAGAGACCAAAAGTAAAAAGTACCGTCTAGTATCATACCACAAGTTTAGTCTCCTCGTCAAGTGATTTGAGATTTTATTTTCTAAATCTAGTTCGACTTGCTTTTTTGGCATTTTTTTGGAAAAATGGAAGAAAATAAACTAAAGGAGTGCCTATGACTAAAATTACTCAATTGCTTAAAAAACTTAACGAGGAACAGGTCTATGCCGCAGTCGTGTCTGATCCTGTCTCTATCAACTACCTCACCGGTTATTACAGCGACCCACATGAACGCTACATGTTCCTCTTTCTCTTTTTGGAAAAAGAACCCGTGCTCTTTCTACCTGCTCTTGATGCCGCACGAGCAGAGGCGACAGTTTCTTTCCCAGTTGTTGGTTATGTTGACTCAGAAAATCCTTGGGAAAAAATCAAGGCTATTCTGCCAAAGACTGACTATCCTCAGGTAGCCATCGAGTTTGATAACCTCAATGTGACCAAACTGCGAGGCTTGGAGACTGTGTTTTCCAGCCAATTTGTCAATCTGACCCCAACCATCAACCGCCTGCGTTTGATCAAATCAGCTGATGAGATTGAAAAAATGCACGCTGCTGGGCTATTGGCCGATAAGGCCGTCCAAATCGGGTTTGACAATATCAGCCTGGACAAAACAGAGACTGATATTATCGCCAACATCGAGTATGAGATGAAGCGACTGAGCTATGGCATGAGTTTTGAGACCATGGTGTTGACAGGCGATAACGCGGCCAATCCGCACGGTATTCCTGCTGATAATCGAATCGAAAACAACGCCTTCCTGCTCTTTGACTTGGGCATCGCTGCCAACGGCTATATGAGTGACATGACACGGACAGTGGCTGTTGGTCAGCCTGACCAGTTCAAAAAGGACATTTACCAACTCTGTCTGGAGGCTCAATTAGCCGCTCAAGACTTTATTAAGCCTGGTGTGACCGCTAGCGAAGTAGATGCAGCTGCTCGCTCTGTCATTGAAAAAGCAGGTTACGGTGAGTATTTCAACCACCGTCTGGGGCATGGCATTGGGATGGATGTGCACGAATTCCCATCCATCATGGCAGGTAATGATTTGGTCATTGAAGAAGGCATGTGTTTCTCGGTCGAGCCTGGTATCTATATTCCTGGAAAGGTCGGTGTCCGTATCGAGGACTGTGGTGTGGTCACCAAAACAGGTTTTGAAGTCTTTACCCACACAAGCAAAGACCTGCTCTACTACTAATTAAACAGATAAAAAACGATTGATACCATTGGACTTGGTCAATCGTTTTTTTTTATCTAGTTTAGGTCAAAGTCCAATTTGACCCGTTCGAGCACTTCTTTTAGGAGGGGGCGATTGAGGGTATAATGTCCTTTAGTCTGTCCAGAAATCAGCAAGAGGTTGGCATTGACCAGTTTTTGGACATGGAAGGTAACCGTGGCTGGACTGATGCCAAGACTGTCTGAGACGGCCTTACTCTTCTCGCCGTGTAGGCCGATTCTCTGCAAAATCTCATAGCGGACAGGGTCACTGAGGCTTTTGACCACCACATCAAGAACATCCTTGTCCACCACTTGACGGTTACCGATAAAGGCAGCCACACGGGGGAAGAGCTGGAAATAGGCAGGGCTGTCTGGTCGGTTTTTATCATAGCCAACCATTTGCATAAACTGCAAAGGCGATGTCACAAAAACCTCACAGTTACTGCGTCCTGTTTCAGCTAGGACACCCAGCACATCGTGTGACGTGTTCGCAAACAAGTCTGGGATGTCCAGCTGTTCAGAAAAAGAGCGAATCTCCTCCTCAAACTGGGCATAAAAGGGCTCATAGAGGGGACAAAGTTCCTGATAAAGAGCACTCATGCCCTGAACACATTCCTTTAGGTGCTGATAGAACCAGAGCAACTGCCAACGATAAGCAGGATCATCTGAGAAATCCTCCAAGACAAGTAGTAACGCCTCCAAACTGAGACTATCTTGTTCCTCATCGGTTAAGGAAAGGGCGAACTCCTGCTCCAGCACTGCCTCTGGTATAGCCTCAATCAAACGGGGCAGCTCTGCCATGTCCAAGGGATCCTGCCCCTGTGCCAAGAGATAACGGTAGAGCCGCAGGAAAAAGTGCCGATGAAAATAACGGTCAATCCGCTCCTTGTAAGGGGCAAGGACTGCTTTAACCTCCTCCAAGATGGCGAGGGCATCCTCCATGACTGCGCGCTCCTGACTGGTCATGTCCACATGGCTATAATCCACATAAACGAGATTGGGCAGCCAGAGAAAATCAACCAGACGGCTGCGATGCAGATGCGTCAAAAACTTCATGATAACTCCTTTGTATTTAAGCGAAAACTGAAAATGATGTAACCAACAGACAGGACTAACATGACCAGCATCAGGTGCTGAGCTGGGAAGATGACCATAAGTCCAGCTAGAAGGACTTTCATCAGGATAACACCCAGCTGAAAATAGGTTGCCATGCCTGAGAAAATCATCCCCATCTTGTCCTCAGGGAGACTGTTTTTCACCAAGGCTCCCATCTTAGGGTTGACAATCCCGATACCGAAGTTGGTCAAAAGCAGCATACCCAAAAACAAGTAGGTCTGGTGCCAGTAGAGGGTCAGAAAGATAGGCAGTAAAACAATGATCCCATACCGTAAAAAACGGATTAAATCAATCGTCATACGGCCTGACATGACCGCGATATTGCCCAGCAAACCACCGACCATCATCACCACACCAATAACAGACAGGGTCAGCGCAGGAGAGCCAAAACCGAAGGTCTTGTCCTCCGTCATCACCAAGAGAACAAAGGTTTCAATACTGGCAAAAACAGCATTAAATAAGGGCACAACAAGCATGGCAAATCGCACAGCAGGAATGCGATTCATCTCTGTCAAGGCCAGCTTTAAGCTGGACCATAAATCTGCAACAAGGGACTTTTCCGACGGACGGTCAACAACAGTGATCGGGTCTTTGAGCAGAAGAGCATTTAGTGACTTACTCAAGAACAGCATGCCCACCGCACAGACGAGAAAGGTGACCGCGTTGAGGTAGGCCAGGTTTTGGTAGGTCATGATAGCAACCAGAGCCGCGCCGCTAAATTTGAAAAGAATGGCCATGGTTTGAAAAATACTAGACGAAAAAGCCATGCCTTGCTCTCGCTCCTCAGGCGCCAGCACCCGCAAACTGATGGGCTGATAGAGCCCACCCTCAAACTGCCCTGACATGTCAGACAGAAAATTCAGCAAAGACACAGCCACAACCACCCATAGGCTTGGCAGAAACCCCATGACAAGGCCGACCACCAGGTAAATGGCAAAGCGGAAAAACTGCGTTGCGATGATTAAGGGCACTTTTCTGGTCTGCTTATCCGCTAGGTAGCCCATGATAAAGGCAGATAAAATAGGCAAGGTCTCGGACATGGTCACGATAGCAATCGCTGTCTTAGGCTCTGGCAACAGCAAGACATAGTTCATCAGAGCCAGATAATAGACACTATCACCAAAGTTGGACAACAAGTCCAAGCCCAAAACGGATAGGTACAATTTATTGGATAGGATTTTTTTCATCACACCCTCTTTTCAATTATCACTAAAAAATTTTTTTGCGATTATCTAAATTATATCAGAAACCAAATTTTAGTCAATACTAAATTTCAATTTTGATAAAAGAAAAAACGAGGTTAACCTCGTTTTAGTTAGCAGCGTGGTAGAGTTTATAAACAGCCTGCCGATTGAGCTTGAGCCGCTTCGCAACATCCTTGATGGCAGCATTGGGCTTCTGACCTTGGGCAATAGCTTGCGCAACTAGGTCTATAATGGTCTGATCTGTCAACTCATCAGGTTTATGCTGACTTTGCTCGTAGCCAGCGACCAGTATCAGGCACTCCCCCTTGGCTGGGTGTTCTGTCAGATAAGCTATTGCTTCAGATACCATACCCCGCTGGTACTCCTCATAGAGTTTGGTCAGTTCACGCACCACCACCACCTGCCGGTCACCGTAAACCGACAGCACATTAGTCAAGGTAGCGACTAAACGGTGAGGAGACTCGTAAAAAATCTGGGTCTCTGGATAATGTTTCTTTTCTTCGAAAAAAGCGAGCTGCTGGCCTGATTTTCTCGGTAAAAACCCATAAAACACATGCGGTTGTGGCATCAGTCCACTGGCGATTAGGGCTGTCAAGCCCGCGCTAGCGCCTGGTAAAGCAACAACTGGCACCTCCTGTGCCAGTGCCGCCTGCACCAAATCATACCCTGGATCTGAAATGCTGGGCATCCCTGCATCTGATACCTGAGCAAGTGATTGACCTGACACCAAGAGATCAATCAGAACAGGAATCTTCTCTACGGCATTGTGCTCATGAAAACTGGTCTGACGCGTTGTAATGCCAAAGTGCTTGAGCAAGAGACCTGTATTTCGCGTGTCCTCTGCCGCAATCAAATCAACATTCTTAAGCACCTCGACCGCCCGAAAGGTCATGTCCTCCAGATTGCCGATCGGGGTCGGCACCAAATACAAGGTTCCTGCTCCGCTATTATCCTTAAAACTTCGCTGTATTCTCATCGATCATCCCTGTACAATAATTCCATACAAATCAAGCAATCTTCTCTACTTCCACGGCTTTGCCCATAAAAGTCATTGCAGACATGGAAACCTTCATTGTAGAGTTGCTCCAGATGCTCCTTGCCTGTGTTATGGGTGTTTTTCTCAACAGCTGGTGCTTGTCGCTGAGCGAGCAACTCCTGCAACTGCCGATTTTCCAGACGCAATCGGGCATTCTCCTCTAATACGGTCTGGACCTGTTTTTTTAGGCGCTCGCTAGTCCCTAAAACTGTCAGCAGTTCTTCTGAAAAGCCATCAAAGGCCTGCAAAAGTTCCTTATTTGTCATTCTTCCTCCTCTAACGTCAACACCAGATAGTCCAAAGCGTTTTGGAAACTGACATTGGCTTGCCACATCCGCCTGACTTGATAGAGTTTCTCCACAATCTCCGCTCCTTTGTTGGCGTCTTCGGACTGAGCGGCTTGGCTAGTCAGTAACCGAAAGCACCAATCCTGTTCGGTCTTATCACTCGCCTTATTAACCAAGCGACTGACCTGCAAGTAAGCCTCTTCTTTACCCAATAACAACTGGTCTATCAAGCGTTGGCAAAGCCCTATCAAATCCAGCAGGCGTTTATTTGTTGCTAAGTCTGCGAGTTGATGCGGTGAGTTGGTCAGCTCCGCTAAAAGGCTTGCTTGGCTTTTTAACAGACCAGTCGCCTCAAACTGCCGCAACAGATAAGCTCTGTCTGTCGGGCAACGAAACAGTTGACAGCGACTTTTTATCGTTGGTAAAACCTTTTCTTCATCACTCGTCAACAGAAAAATATAGTAGTTGCTGGTTGGTTCTTCAATCTGTTTGAGGAGACTGTTGGCAGCGTTGGTGTGCATCTTATCAGCATCCTTGATGATGAAGACTTGGCAGTCGCCTTCGTAGCCTGATTGTGCAAAATCTCTTGCCAGCTCACGGATTTGTTCCGTTTTAATCAGCTGTCCCATAGGTTCAACCACCGTTACATCCGCAAATTCGCCTACAGCAATCAAGCGACAAGAACGGCATTTCCCGCAGGGCAAGTTTTCAGCAGATAAGTCCTCGCAAAAACGACTCTGTGCCAGATAAATGGCCAGCTCAAAACTCCCAAATTCTCCTGAGAATAAATAGGCATGGCTCAGTCTACCTCTTGCTAAGAGCCTGTCAAACGAGACTAGTAAGTTAGGTTGCAGTTCTGTTAAGACCTCTCTCATCTCTCTAAGAGCTCCTTAATGTGCAGATAAGTCTCTTCAATGACTTCTGGCAAGGGTTGACTAGCATCAATGGTTACGATGCGTTTTTCTTGCTTTGCTATGGCCTGGTAGCCCGCACGAACCCGCTGGTGCATGTCTAATCGCTCCAAGTCAAGGCGATTGACTTCTCGGTCACTATTTTGTTCGATACGTGCCAGACCAAGCTCAGAAGGCACATCAAAATAGAGGGTCAAATCAGGTACTAAACCATCTGTCGCAAAGTTGTTTAACCACCTCACACCGTCAACTCCGAGTCCTCTCCCATAGCCTTGATAAGCGACCGAACTATCGATAAATCGATCCATCAACACCAGTTCCCCCTTACCTATAGCGGGCAGAACCTTCTCCACCAGATGCTGCCGCCTAGCCGCGATATAAAGCAATAACTCAGTCTTGTCATCCATAGCTGTATGCTCAACATCCAGAATTAACTCTCGAATTTTCTCAGAAATCGCTACGCCTCCAGGTTCGCGTGTGACGGTGAGACCATCTGAACACAAATCTGCCAACCGCGGCACTAGTGCGTTCAGAACGCTGGTTTTCCCTGCGCCATCTGGCCCCTCAAAACTAATCAACAACCCTCTTGTCATGACTATCCTCTTTTCTATAGTTTTATTTTATCATTTTTTAGTTAGAAAATATAGCCTAAGTATACGAGAAGAGGGCAGCCGTATGACAGCAGGTATTGTCACTATTGTATCCTTTCTTTGCGAGCGTCTCTCAGTACAGCATCGCTCAAATCTAAACCAAGAGTATCCGCTTTGGACTTATAGCAAGAAAAAATATCAAAATCATGTCCTTAAGCCAATTATTTCTCTATGGATTGGTCACAGTAGCGCAAAAAAGCGAGATATTTTGATTTTTCAATGAAACTATGTTATAATTTGCTTTAAATGAGAAGAAAATTAAAACCCATCGTTGTGCTAATCTTTTTTAGCCTGATTACCCTAGTGATGGGAGTTGCCTACCTCAAAGAAAGGCAGCTGGATAAACAGGTGCTTCAACAAGCTAGCCAAACCATTCCAATCGCTAGCCTACCTTCTATCAATCCTGCTCCTTCATCATCTGCTGAAGAAGACATCGTTGAATTAAAACCCATTATTGATGTTTCCGGCTGGCAACTACCCTCTGATATGGATTACGATACCGTTTCACAGCATGTTTCTGGTGTTATCGTCCGCGTTTATGGCGGGTCAAAAATTACCAAAAATAACAACGCATCACACACCACAGGTATTGATAAATCTTACAAAACCCATATCACTGAGTTTCAAAAACGTGGTATCCCTGTGGCTGTCTATGCCTACGCTCTAGGTACTAGCGAAAAGGAGATGCGTGAGGAAGCTCGCGAATTTTACAAAGCCGCTTCGCCTTATAAACCAACATTTTATTGGGTTGATATAGAGGAAGAAACCATGTCAAACATGGATCAAGGGGTCAAAGCATTTCGCGATGAACTTAAAAAACTTGGTGCTGAAAACGTTGGACTCTATATCGGTACTTATTTTATGACTGAGCAACAGATTTCAATTGATGGATTTGACGCTATCTGGATTCCGACATACGGCGGCAATACCGGTTATTACGATGCTGCCCCGCAAACGGATATTGAGTACCATCTCCACCAGTATACCGACCGAGGTTGGATTGCTGGTTTCAATCATGATGTCGATATGAATCAAATTGCCCCTACTCAAGAGAACAAACTAGCTATTTTTAAAAAATTATTCGGCTCATTGCCATCAACCAATTAAATAACCTGTAAAACTCCTGAATCAAGTCATTGATTTAGGTTTTTTACTAGCAATCAAAAAACTAGACTGGTTCATGACCAATCTAGTTTTTATTAACTTACCTAGCTCGTCTTCTCAGTCCGGCTAAGCCTAGGGCTGATAAGAGGGCTGTTGCGCCGACAGCAGCTAGAGCTGTGTGAACATCGCCTGTTGCAGGGAGTCCCTTCTTACCTACTGTCGCTGAGGCTAGTGCTGAAGCTACAGGAGCTGATGATTGGCTTGTTGCTTTAACAAGCTTAGCAACTTCTGCCTTGATGGCTTCGAGTTCAGCTTCAGTTTCTGCGAAGGCCACCTTGACAGCCAAATCGCCTTTTTGCTCATCAGTCAAGTTGGATGCATCAATTGCTTTAAGCAAATCAGTCGCCAACTTAGCCTTGTCCACAGGTTTATTTGGTGTATTACCAGTGTCTGGTGTGTTGCCACCTTGATCAATGCCTGGGTTACCAGGATTTGAAGTGTCGGCACCTTGACCAGGGGTTCCTGGGGTCGGAACAGGATTTGGTGTTGAATCTGACGTTGGCGGAACCGGTGTTGATTGTGGCTCATAAACAATACCATACTCACTGAAGTGCTCTGCGGTGAACTTAGCATAGCGCTTGCCATCACGAGTCACTGTTGTGAATGACAGGCTTTGGCTCTGGTCACTATTTGGTAGGTAAACCACTTGAGCGACGTCTTTACCGTCATCAATCGGCAGGTAAACGTCAACCGGAGCAGCTGGTTTGATGACATTACCATCCTTGTCGACCAGCTCGATGTCAAAGAGGTCGTAGTCGGTACCTTTGAGGATGACTGGTGTTTCAGGGTTGTTGGTTTCTTTGTGGAAGACCACTCTCAAGCCTGCCACCTTGGCATCCGCTGTTTGAACCTCTGCGATGATACCTGAGTCAGTTTGAGGGTTGACGTCAGTAATTTGACGCGGTGGTTGTATGGTATCAGGGGTAGTTGTGTTGTCGCCTTGGTTAGTATCGGTGTTATCACCTGAGTCGTTATCGGCGTTATCACCTTGGCTGCCACCATTATTCTGGTCATCGCCCGGGGCTGGGGTGGTACCAGCTGAATCGTCGGTTGCGCCTGAATCTTGACCTGCATCGCCTGACGGACTATCAGAATCTGAGCTGTCTTGGCTATCACCATTAGCCTGATCACCACCTGGGGTTGTGTTTGAATCAGTTGAATCGCCTGGTGTGCCTGGATTTTGACCTGCATCACCTGACGGATTGCCTGAATCTGAGTTGCCTTGGTCTTTGTCTGTTTCTGGCGTTTCATCATCTGGCGCTTGAGTTGACTGGTCGACTTCCTCATAGTAGGTTGCCAATTCATAAACTTCAAAGGCTTGGTCACTATGTTCTAGCTTGATGTCCAGCAAATGTTTGACACCTTCTGGGACAATCAGCGTTTTGAAGCTACTGTCCAGCTGTCCAAGGACAATCCACTTGCTTACCACATCACGGTCATGCTGCTCTGCTATTTCCTCAACCACACGAGCCTTAACGGTAACCACCTGACCATCAGCGAGTGTTAACAAGATTGTCACATGGTTATGATGGGTGTTTTCAGACAAGTGATAAGTGAGTTCCCCAGCTTGACCTTGGGTGCGATAGCTAGTCAGGAGGCGTCCGTCAACAACATGCGTTGCCAAGGAGTCTTGAGTTTCTGCGCCACTTGTGACAACGGTTGGGTCATTAACAGTCTTGACAAATTCGCCGTCGTTAATCACCAGTTCAGTAAAGCCAACAAAGCGGTGGGTGTAATCTGCAGTGAAGAGAACCCGCAAGTACTTGGCAGTAACTGGAGTCGTCAGACTACCCTCGATATAGCGATTACCTGGTTGTGTGCTATCGTGAGTCCAACCATCTGTCAGAGAATCATCCCGACGTGGGTTTTCCTGACCATCACCAACAGTCACGACATCTGTCCAGGTTTGACCATCTGGGCTAATCTGAATCTTACCGTCGCGCAAGTAATTCTGAGTGCCATCTTGGATATAGGCACGAATTTTGCGTACCGGACGCTCACTACCTAGGGTCAGAACGATATTGCCACCTGAACGTGGGTAGTCAGAAAACTCTACAAAATTATTGAGTTTGCCATCAAAGAGCTCCGCGAGATTGTTGCGGTTACGCACATCAGAGGAACCGTAGGTAGAGTGAATGCCCATAGTAGTTGACGTCAAGCTGTCTGGCAAGATTTCCTTGGTCTTAACCACCAAGGCTTGTGCCGTGATAGACTGATTGCTACTTGTTTCGTTGATAAGACGAACATACCGAACCAAATCTTGTCTGTTAATCTGGTCATTTCGATACCATTCGACACCATTTGGTGAATAGAGGAGACTGAGTTGATCGTTGCTTGCTCCTGTCAGAGCGATACTTTCCAGCTGATGCAATCTAGCCAACTTCAAGCCGATATAATCAGACGGTTTCAGTGTAGCGTCAGCCGGCAGAGCTAGGCGATAACTGTCCTGACCAAGAACTGTTCGTGCGTCTGCAAGTTCAGCAACAGAGGTCTCTGTGTAATCGGCTACGCCTTCGTTACTCTCCAGTTTGAACTCGGCAATCCGCCACCATTTATTCATGGCTTGAGCATTCTTAATCCGAACGGCCTTGGCTGTGACAGCTGTCGGAATGTTAATGGTCGTATCACCATCAACATCCGCCAATCTATGCCAAGTTTGACCGTCTGGGCTATATTCCACGACACCGCGACCAATCTTGTCGCCCGTGCCTTGGACAATGATCACCTTAGATAGCGGCGTGGCTTGTTCGAGATTAAGCTGTACCCAGCTATCAGCAGGGGTATTGTCCTGACCGTTGCTGTTTGCAAACATGGCTTCTGTGGCAGGGTTGTTGTCTAGTGCTTGATCTTGACTGGTGCTGTATTTGTAAATGAGGTTACTGCTGGTGGTAATGGTACCTGTCAGCTGATTGCTACGTTGCCCTTGTTCCAATGGACGGTTGATAGCAATCTCACGCACACCCAACCAAGTGTTTTCTTTCGGTGCTGTTGCAATGATACGGACCGCCTTGGCCTTAATCGCCAAATCTGTAAAGGTCAGTTGGTTTTCATTGCCGACATAGGCAGGACTATCCAGTTTCACCCAGGTATCTTGCTCGTTGAGGTATTGAACATCAGCTGCCGCAAAGGTATCTCGTAGATTGCTGGTTGCCCCCATAGCAAAGCCAAGACTGGTCAGCTCAATCGGACGATTGAAGGCTAATCCAACATAATCACCAACAGCAATACGGTTTGGACTCTGACTAAGCACTTGAGTGGTCAAGTCACCGTCTGTCAACTTGCTCAAATCACCTTGAGCGAGGTTACGGTTGGTGATGAGGCTAGTCTGAATGACACTAGGGTCCAAGGCCTGTTCAATCTGACCTGCCACATGTTCAAAGAGATTGAGGATAAATGGACGGATGTGTTGGACACCCAGCTCAGCCGCCTCATAGTGATTCACATACCAGAACGTATGGGTCTTAGACTGATTGTAACGATCCAGACCTGCCTTGTAATTATCCCACAGGGTCGCTTTGTCACCATTCAGGTGCTCGGTAGCAGTCAGCAGGCTATCCAGAGCAGTCATCTGATCAATGGTGTTATCCAACCAGTGACTGATTTGGTCTTTCATCCGCTCATGACCAGACGTCTTGTAGACTTCGGCTGCTGTTTTTAGCTTGGCAAATTCCTGACGGAGTTCAGAACGTTCAGCAGTCACATCATCCCCTGCTTTGAGCTTGTTGATGAAGGCTGTCAGTTTCGGAGCCAGCTCAACAGATTCTTCTAATTTCACCACACGGCTGTCCATGTTCTGGTTAATCATGTGCTTACCGAGTTCACGGAAGGCACGAGATGTCTCGCTATCCTTAAAGGTACCTGTTTCTGCAAAGTTAAAGGCAACATCATTGACAGATTTGGCTTGACTTTCTGAACCCCAGACTTTCCAGGTGTACTCAGCTGCATTGAAGAGAGCAATCTTAGATGGTTCAGACTGCTGCATCGGATTGAGCATGATGCCGGCAATTAGACTAGGGTCAATAGATGGGTGCAAAAATTTCTCGCCACCGCCCAAAATCAAGTGTTGCTTGGAGTTATCTGTTGTCGGCCAGTTAATCCAAAGTTGCACAGGACGATAAGCACTACCCCCAGCCTCCAGATTGGTCTTGAGGTTGTTCAGGAAGGCGCTAGACACTTCACCCCAGATACGACCACCTGTCAACGTCAGAGCACTGGTCTCAGGCAGATTGGCATTGAGAGAGCGAAGCTCTGCTTCACGACCATTACCCCAATACTCATGAGGAACAAAGACCATCTCCTTACGAAGACCGTTATAGGTTGCTTGTTTCTCGGTCAGCCAATCTGTCAAGTCACGCATGAGGCGATTGTAACTGTCATAACCACCTGCTGGTCGTGGCGCATCGTCTGCTAAAATGCCAAACTCACGCACTCCAACATCCATGAGCTGGGTAAACTTAGACTTGATAACCGTCAAATCTTCTTGATAAACGCTATCATTATCAAAGCGAACACGGTTATGCATGAATGGGTGCAAGGTCCACACATAGCGGGTCTTGCTTTGGTTACCAGCACGAGCCAGTTCTTTAATCTCAGCTAATTTTTCCTCAGGGTAGAGTTCGCGCCAACGACTGTTATGGTAAGGGTCATCCTTAGGTGCAAAGAAGTATTGGGTCAGCTTGAGGTCGCCACCGTAGCGCATCAGTTCGGCACGGTCAGCATTTGACCATGGATTACCGTAATAACCCTCGATGAAGCCACGGTTCTTGATATCTGCATAATCCTGAACCGTTACATAGCGGAGCACAGGCTTCTCACTATCCTTGAGCATGTGCTTGAGGGTTGTCAGACCATGGAAGACCGCATCGGTGTCCTTACCAACAACGGAGATACTATTGCCCTTGATCACCAGACTGTGGGCGTCAATCTTGTTGTAAAGCTCTGGGGAAATAGCAGAGCCTGCCTGATGGCGACTTGCTGCAGTTTCCTGACCATGAATGCCCAAGAAGATGTTGGTGGCACTGTCCACCGCTGCTTGGCTGGTGCTGTAAGAGATGTTATTGGCTTGCAAGGTCTCTTTGAGACGGTTGCGGGTGTAAATGTCAACGCCACTGCCAATGACCAGATTAACAGCGCCATCAAGACGCATTAAGCCATCACCATAAGTCACCTGTTGCGGCGTTGGGAAGACCGTATAGGTCTTGGTCAGGTAAGCAGGATCTGTCAAGGCTGCTGTCACATCCACTGTTGTCGGTGCTGTCCAGCTATCTGGCAATTCTTCTGTCCCATCTGTCACAACCTCACTCACTTGACTCGGCAAGATGGTGAAGGACTTGGTCACGATTCCCTCATAGCGCCCTAGACCTGTCACAGTCACCGTACCTTGCGTTTGGCGATTAGCCTGACCGATATTATCGGCGTAAGTCAGGCGATAATTGGTGTTTTCCACCAGAACCTGACCAGCTACTGTCACCACTGCTTGAGGGGTCAAGACTTGTCCAGTATGGGTGACGGACTGATGAGACAAGCTCACATGACCATCTGTTAAGGCAATCTTAGCTTCTGGGTCAGTCACTTCTCTCACACGGAATTCACTGACTGCCATAAAGCGATTTGGACGGTCTCCAAGCGTATTAACAGCTTGAAGCTTAACGTAACGTGCTTGTTTTGGTGCAAAGCTAACTTCTTGCCAGTCGTTGGTATTGCTAAATGTGCCAGTCGCAACACTTTCCCATGTTTGGTTGTCTGTACTTACATAAACTTCATAGTTGCTAACCTTACCATTTGAAGCACCATCTTGACGTTGCAAGTAAGCCAGACCGTCCAGATATCTGATTTTTCCAGTATCTCCGACTAACCAAAGATTGGAAATGTCTGTTCCAGCACCCCACGCTGAATGCCAATGCGTGCTAAAGTCAAAGTCATTGGCATTAGTGACTGCTTCGGATGCCCGGTTTTCAACAGATCCAGCTGTCAGAGTGACCTCACTACGAGGCACATAGCGCTTATCCTCAGGTGTCCGTGGGCTTTCTGGAATCAAATGCACCGTATAAACAGCTGAGCGCGTCTTATCTTCTGACTCGGTAAAAATTCTAAGTTCTGTTTCACTAATGGGCAGAACCGTCACTGCTGGGTTATTGCTAGTATGACGGGCAAAGAAATCCCCAGTATCCGGTAAACGCATCTCTGTTCGGATACGATTACCTGTATGAACTTGATCCCCTAAATGAATTTCATTGATACTAGCATCACTGTGAAGATTAAATTGTTCAAGAGCTGTGTAAATTTCCAACTCTGCGATACCCACTGAAGACTTGCGACTTCCAATAGTCTCATCGGCGTTTTCAACAGTTATCTTAAATTCTACTGCTGGGACTGGTCGTTCCAATCGATAAGTAATCTTAGTTAAACCGTTAACTGTTTCTGGTGATGTTGCTGTTGCAGCAATCGCTTGAACTTCCTCTCCCACACCACGGCTCCAAGCAAAATTAACCGTTTTAGGTGGACGAAGAGAGGTTCTATCGCGATGATAGTAGGCCACTACTTCTGAGATATTTTGTGCTGTGTCATAAACAAATGTCAAGGTAGCGGTCTTCTGACCAGCTTGAGCAGCTGCATAGTTTGACCAGATGGTTGGGTTAGGACCACCATTCATATTCGCTGATACAGTCAACTGGCGATCACGAATAGCTTCCAAGGTATCTGAACCGTTAATATCTTGGGTCAAGCTAGCAGCTACGGGAGCAACATTTTGATCAATTGCTATCGTTTTAGTGCCTACACGAACACTAGCATAGACCCGTCGCTCTTCTCCGAGTACATTAGCTAGTCCTTCGACATAGACGATACCTTCTTGATTAAATTGTTCCTCCTCTGGAAGATGCCAAGTTACTGGGAAAGTAGATGATAATAGGCTACCATCTGCTAAGTAAGCTTGAACAGCATCCGGTAACTGTGGAACACCGCCCAGCTCAACAGCTGTGCTAACATTTTTCATGACAGCAACTTGATCAATGATGGAGACAATAACTTCTACAACAGATGGCAGTCCCTCTACTTGACCAACAGCAGTAAAATTACGACCGCTAGACAGTTTCTCTGCAATATCTGACGAATTAAAGGTTAAATGCTTCTCTACTTCTCGACCATCTTGATAGCGCACCATTGCCTTATCTGGTAAGGTTAACGCTGCCCCTTTCTTGATATAGATGGTCTTAGACAATTTATAGCTGTCTACATTCTCAGATGCCTGATGTTCTTTAGCAGTAACATGGAACGTCTGGGTGCTAGAGGTCAGACCATCTGCACTAGCTGTGACACGAACATCACCTGTCTTACCAGTCATCTTCAAGATAGCAACTACCTTACCACCGAAGGCTTGACGGTTATCATCTTGGTAGGACTGGTGATCAACAGGATTTCCGTTATCCATCGCAACCAACTCAGCAGGTCCTTCAACAGTCACTGTGACACGGTTAGTAGCATTAACAACAAGATTACCAGAAGCGTCTTTAACATCAATTTCTACATAGGCTAAATCATGGCTATCTACGCGTTCATCTTTCTTGGTGATTTGGCTAGTAAGCTGAGTCGCTGCCGTAAAGGTCTTAACCTCTTTGTTACCAATAGTTCGAGTTATTTCTCTATTTTGACTGTCATAGGCGATCGCTTTGATGGTTCCTGGACGATAGGCTACCTGCCAAGTCAAATAAAGGTTTCGATGTTCCTCGCGTTGCTTATCTGCCCCTTTATAAATCTTATAAGTGTAGCCCGCAGCTGTCCGTTCGGTCGTCAATTCCTTGGTGCCAAGATCGGTTTCCCGACCATCTGGATCAATGTGAATTAGTTTAACCTTATCTGCATTGGAGTAAACGACTACCTCAACATTATTATTGGCATCTTTCTTAACGACAGATTCTTCCCAAGCTGGCAAGACATGCAATGTCGTGTCCCCTTTTTGCCATTGGCTACGGTAGAAATAGTAAGAGTCTTTCGGCAGACCAGCCGTATCAACGATACCAAAGTAAGAACTCTTAGGTGCTCCCCAAGCACCGACAGAACCTGAAGATACACCATTCCACGGTGTTGGTTCACCAAGATAGTCAAAGCCTGTCCAGACAAACTCCCCTGCGACAAAGTCTCGTTTAATGGTATCATACCAAGCCTCACTGGCGACATGTCCCCATCCAACCTTACTTTGATCATATGAAGTCAACTGACGATCCGAGCGACGCTCATTGCCTTTGACATTATAAACACCACGGCTGTTAATAGCCGAAGCTGTCTCAGAACCGTAAATAATCCAGTCTGGATGGTCACGATGACCTTGGTCATACTGAGCACCATTAGCATAGTTATAGCCAACAATGCCTTTTGTTCCTGACTTATTAGTCAAGGCATTAGCCATCGCAATAGATGTCTGGTTAAGGTTTTTGAGCTTATTATCTCCCAATGTGGCTGGACGGGTTGGATCTATTTCTTCTACCCAGCTAAAGAGTTTAGCAATCACCTGTGGATAATTAGAGGTGTTGGCAGAAAAGCCCTCCATGACCTCATTACCCGTTGACCACATGATGATGGATGGGTCGTTAATCCCGCTTTTGACCATTTGCTTGATGTGGTACTCTGCCCAAGTTTGTTCAGGAGAGGTCACACCATTTAAGTTTCTTACGCTAGTACCAATCTGACGATTGAAGAAACGAGCATAGTCGTTTGTGTTCCCATTTTTAGCATGTTCCCACGTATCAAATGCTTCATCAATCAAGAGCATTCCCTTGCGGTTAGCGATGTCTTTCATGGCACGAGAAGCAGGGTTGTGGGTCACACGAACCGCATTAACGCCCATATCCTTGAGAATAGTGAACTGGCGTTCGATGGCATCGTAATAAGCACGCGCCCCTAGACCACCCTGGTCATGGTGCATGGATACCCCTTGCAATTTCAGGTTTTGCCCATTGAGTTTGAAGCCCGTATCCTTATCAAAAGCGGTATAACGGAAACCTGTCTCTTGATCCCTTGACTGAATCACCTGACCGTCCTTTAACACCTCCGTCCGAAGCACATAGAGATGAGGATTGTCGACCGACCAGAGTTTTGGCTTAATGACCGTTAGGCTATTGTCAATAGCCGAGCGAGCACCTGCTGCTACCGTTTGAGGAGATGTCGTTTGGGTTTCCGCAACTGTCGTGCCTAGTGACCCATCACCCTGACGCTCGAACAAGGTATGCTTAACGCTAATCTGAGCAGTCTCATTGCCTTGGTTAATAACACTAGTGCCAATAGTGACGCGACTACCGCTAGCTTGGTCATGTGTTGTTTCCAAATCAGGTGTCCGAACCACCACCCCATACTCCGCCAAATGGACTGACGGAGCAAATTCCAAATGCACAGACCGGTAAATCCCTGAACCTGAATACCAACGAGAACTTGGGATTGGGTTGGTCACTTTGACTGCCAGAACATTTTCCTCATCTTTTTTCAAATGTTCCGTCAAATCAAAACTAAATGGGCTATAGCCGTAAGTGTGTGTTCCTAAGGACGTGCCGTTGATGAAAACTTCCGTCTCCATATAAGCCCCGTCAAATTGCAGGTTAACACGACCCTTAGCCGCCTCTTCTCCAATGGTAAAGGACTTGCGGTACCAGCCGATACCGCCAGGCTTGTAGCCACTTTCAGCCTCACCAGATGGGGTGTAGTCCTGGGTTAAGCTAAAATCATGTGGCAAATCTAGCTTTTTCCAGCTCGAATCGTCAAAGCTCTTGCTAGAAGCTGCTGCACTATCTCCCAGATTGAATTTCCAATCCTTATCAAAATTCACCACTTTATCCGTGTCGTTGTAATGATTGACCTTATGCCATTCCTCAGGTGATTCTGTCTGGGTAATCGTTTCGGATGGCTTGTCGCTAGATGGTTCAGCAGAGCGAGTGGCCACATTAGCAACAGCAGGGCTTGAGGAAACTGTAACACGAGACAAGTCCTCAGCAGGTGCTTCTGAAGTCACTTTTTCTGCATCTGACGAGCTCGACAAGCCTTGTTCTGCTACTTCGGACGATTTACCTTCCTCGACAAGCGGTTTAACAGGCGCTTCATTTGCTACAGATTGTTCGTCTTCTTGCTTATCCGTCTGACCAGCGACTGGTGAAACAGGTGTTTCCGCTAAAACTGTTTCTTGTGGCAACACCCCAGACAAAAATAGACCAACCACAACAGAGCCAACACCCAGGCTCGTCTTACGGATGGAATAATGATAAAGCCGATTCAGATAATCTTTTCTATCTCGTTTCATACGTGATAGCAACCTCCTTTGATAAAATAATTTGTTTAAAAACACGACGTGAGTCGCAAACGTTTACAAATACAATATTAACAAAAACTAATTTCAAAATCAAGCGTTTACACAAAAAATAATAAAATCTTATCATGATAAAAGGAGGATGTTTTCCTGTAAATGCCCCTAGCTAACACTCTCAAAAATCAATCCTTATCTTTTCAATCCGCTCTAAACTTATCCACGTCTATAATGACAACACCTAAAAAAGACCAAGATTCCAGATGGATTTGAACCGCACCCCAAAAGTTAGACAGATAATCTAACGAATGGGGTGCTTTTTTATGAAATTGAGCTACGAAGATAAATTAAATCTCTATGAGCTAAGAAATAAAGGGCTGACGTGGTCCCAACT
>NZ_JBGTZB010000027.1:0-27052 GCF_041807825.1 Streptococcus sp. E24BD
CAGAAACTTTGAAAAGACAAAACTCGCATTTTCATTGCCATAAACATAAAACGAGAGAAGACAAGAACTGTCCTCTCTCGGTGTTAAGTGGGTCAACCCACTACAGTTGACAAAGAGCCTTTTTTTGACTATTTAGCGTAATCAATGGCGCGCAATTCACGAATAACCGTCACTTTGATATTGCCTGGGTAATCGAGATTGTCCTCAATCTTGCGACGAACCTTGTGGGCAAGAATCGTTACCTGATCATCAGATACTTTCTTTGGCTGCACCATAATCCGAATCTCACGCCCTGCTTGAAGGGCGAAGCTTGTCTGTACCCCATCAAAGCTAGAAGCAATCTCTTCCAAGTCACGGAGGCGCTTGATGTAGTTTTCGATAGACTCATTGCGAGCACCTGGTCGGGCTGAGCTGAGGGCATCCGCTGCAGCAACAAGCACAGCAATGACACTCTCGGGTTCAACATCGCCGTGGTGACTGGCGATCGTGTTAACAACCACAGGATGCTCCTTGTATTTGCGAGCAAATTCTGTACCGATTTCCACGTGGCTACCTTCCACCTCACGGTCAATGGCTTTGCCCATATCATGCAAAAAGCCTGCACGACGTGCAAGGGCGACATTTTCACCCATTTCGCTGGCGAGAATTCCTGCTAGTTTACCAACCTCAATCGAATGACGGAGGACATTTTGCCCATAAGAGGTACGGAAATGCAAGCGTCCCATAATCTTAATCAAATCAGGGTGCAGGTTAGGGGCTCCAGTCTCATAAGCAGCTGCCTCACCATATTCGCGGATACGGTTATCGAGTTCCTGACGATTTTTTTCTACCAACTCCTCAATACGAGCTGGGTGAATGCGACCGTCCTTAATCAGCTGTTCCAGTGTAATCCGAGCAATCTCACGACGAATGGGGTCAAAACCAGAGAGGACAACGACTTCAGGAGTGTCATCGATAATGATGTCAATCCCCGTCAAGCTCTCTAACGTTCTGATGTTACGTCCCTCACGACCGATAATCCGTCCTTTCATGTTATCATCTGGCAGATGAACCGTTGTGATGGTCTGCTCCGTCACGAACTCCCCAGCCAAGCGCTGCATCGCCTGCGCTAGCAATTCTTTGGCTGTTTTGTCTGCGCGATCACGTACCTCACGCTCAGCCTCTCGAATACGAGTGGCAATGTCATGGGTCAATCCAGCTTCGGTATCCGCTAAAATGATGCTTTTTGCTTCATCCTGTGTTAAATTAGCAATTTTTTCAAGTTCTTGGGCTTTTTGCGCCTCTAATTCACCAATTTTTTGCTCACGCTCATCAATATGTCTAGAACGATCTGACAGGCTCTGCTCTTTGGCATCTAAAGCCTGTTCTTTACTGGAAAGATTCTCGTCTTTGCGGTCAAGAGTGACAGCACGATCGGTCAATCGAGCTTCCATTTGTTTCAACTCTTGGCGGTCTGATTTGAATTCTTCTACAATTTCTTCACGGTATCGTCTAGCCTCTTCTTTAGCCTCAATCAAGAGTTCCTTGGTCTTGGCCTTGCCTTCGCGCTCAGCTGTTTGTCTGATATGGTCTGCATCACGTTCTGCTTGACCACGCAAATTTACGGCTTCTTGCTCAGCATTCAAAAGAGTTAGCTCTGCCTTTTCTTTAGCCGACTTCAGTCGGGCGTTGATTAAAACATAGCCAATCACAAATCCGATGAGGGAAGCAACAATGGCAGGTATAATTGTCTCCATTATTTCACCTCAACATAAAATTAGATTTCATTACTGAAACCATTTACCAGTATAGCACAAAACTTGAAAATTCTCAATCTAAAAATGTAAACCGCTGACAAAATATGGTATCATAGAAGAACACTAAAACTAAGGAGAATACCATGACCAAAAACGTTACTGTAGAAAGCTTTGAACTTGACCACACCATCGTAAAAGCGCCTTATGTCCGCCTAATTTCGGAAGAATATGGTCCAAAAGGTGATGTCATCACCAACTTTGATATCCGCCTCATTCAACCCAACCACAATGCCATGGACACGGCAGGTTTGCATACGATTGAACACCTGCTGGCTAAACTCATCCGCCAGCGAGTTGATGGTATGATTGACTGCTCGCCTTTTGGTTGTCGAACCGGTTTCCACATGATCATGTGGGGGCAACCGACTGCTGAAGAGATTGCTCGTGTGATTACCGATAGTTTGAGAGAAATAGCAGAGCAGATAACTTGGGAAGACGTCCCAGGCACCACGATCGAGTCCTGTGGCAACTACAAAGACCATAGCCTTCATTCTGCTAAAGAATGGGCAAAATTGATTTTGGAGCAAGGCATTTCAAGCGATGCCTTTGAACGACAACCTGTCACAAACTAGAGCAGGACGATAAGCTTAAATGCTGTCATTCGTTGGACGTCACTTGGTTAGCCTGACTTTTACTGCCAAAAGGAGAATTCCTCAGTGTTCAACCAACTCTATTCTGAACTAAAACAACTTGCTGACACCAAGAAAGCTGAAAAAATGAGCGCCTATATGCGTGATCAGTTTTTGTATCTGGGAGTTCCTGCACCTGAGCGAAAAAAGATACAGCAATCCTTTTTCAAAACCGCTAAAAACCAGACTGTTGATTGGAATTTTATAAAGGCTTGCTGACAGTCTCCCTATCGTGAATTGCAATATGTCGCAATGGATTATCTGACAACGATGAAGCACCAACTCACTCCCACAGATGTCGAGAACATCAAGCATCTTGCTATCGATAAATCGTGGTGGGATACGATTGATGGCTTGGATATCATTGTAGGTGCAATTGCTTTGCGCTATCCCGAAGTCGAAAAAACATTGCTTGATTGGAGTCTTTCAGACAATATGTGGTTACGTAGGCTAGCGATTGATCATCAACTCTTGCGTAAAGAAAAAACCAATACAACATTAATTGGCAACAATTATTCAGAATAACTTAGGCAGTGAAGAATTTTTTATCAATAAAACCATTGGTTGGGCATTACGCGATTTCTCAAAACCCAATCCCGATTGGGTTAGACAGTTTATCAATGACCAGCAAGAACAATTGGCAAAACTGAGCATTAAAGAAACCAGTAAGTATCTGTAAATTATTGTCTTACTGTGTGGCGTGACGCCCAGCAGAAAAACAGCATCAACATGACTTTTTGAAAGAGAGTTTAGAAGACACATGATCTGACAACGTCCAGAACCCAAGTCTTCCATTCAGGAGTATTACTGATAAAGACTCGCTCACCGTCCATTGCTGAATAGCTAACTGCCAAAACCATCTCTAAAGCATCTAATCTTTTATGAATAAGAACATCAGCTAAATAAAATTCCCACCTGTATCTGAAAAAATTGATACAGGTGGGAGTTTTTATTTTCAAACTATTTAATCCCTAATAATCCAGAGCATCTGCATGTCCTGCACCATTTCCGACGAAGTACCCTGTCTTAGCATTGATAGAGAAGAGGTAGGTCCCGTCTGATTTGAAGAGGTTGTAGTAACCATTGCCATTGATAATATTTACAGGTTCAAGGATATAATTATCCCCTGTAAAGTAGCCACGTTCACGAGAGACGCGGAGAATCTCTTCTAGCACACCATCGTTAAATGCCCATGCAGGATTTGATGAATCAGCAATCACTGCTTGGTTGTATGGTACACGGCTGAGCTCTCGCTGAAGCGGTACAGTTGGTTCGCTCGACTTGCTTGCTTTTGCATCACTAACATCTGGAATTGCTGTGTCAGGAGTTGTTGACTTGTCTTGTTGGGCAGTGGTGCTCGGAGTTGTGCCAGAGTTCGCCAAGCCTTTTGCTTCAGTGATAACGCCTTGCAAGAGCGTATCAAGATTAGCTTTTCCTGTATTTAAAACGGATGCGGTCAAGTGGTCAAAGCTTGCTCCTTCTTTTACTTTAGCTTCAACTTTCTCACCATTCACAATAGCTGGCGTTTCAAACTGCTCGTTCACAGGGGTAATCGCTGTAATAGCTTTTTTCAAGCTGTCAACTTTTGCCTTGGCCGCCTCGTAGTCACTCGTTCCCTCCAAGGTTTTCAAGGCATCCTCTAAAGCAGTGATATTGTCAAACTCGCTGTTTTTAGGTTTTGTAAGAGCGTCATCGGCAAAAAATGTTTTGTAAAGGTCGTCAAAAGCCTTAACGTCTGCTGGCTTAGCAGAAGATGTTGCTGTAGAACTACTTTTGCTGGTTGATGTTTGGCTAGACGACATGTTTGTAGTCGCCTGCTTATTGAACTGGTTAAGCCCATAAGCCAAACCGATAATTCCCAGGAAAAGCGCAGCTAAGCTGCCGATAATCCATCCTTTACGTTTTGGTCGATGAGGCGTTGCTGTAAAATCATCTCCGTAAAAGGTTTCAATCTCAGCAACCTTACTAAGATCGTCAGTCACAGGTGCCACAGGCGCAATAATCTGATCAAAGCCTTCTGGTTGTTTTGAAGCGGCTACTTCCTCAGAGCCCACCTGTGTTTCCAGTTCCTGACGCTGTTTTTCGATAAAATTATCAAGAGACGAGGTATCCATGTCAGACAAGTTCTTCATGTTATCCTTGTTCGCAAATTTTTGCTCACCAATTTTGTCGCGATTTTTTTTGATGTACTTATCTAGGACACTGTCCTCGGCTGTCACACCAGCAGCCAAATCGGCTTCTTTTTGGACGGCTTCTTCAACAGTCATCTCTCTTGCCTGTTCAAAATCAAGATTTTGTTCATTTAGAGGTTGGTTTGGGGTATTTTCTTTAGACATCGTTTTTTGACCTCCTGATGTTATCTGCTCTTTTGACACGCTCACCATAAAACTGATAGAGATCTACTCGGAGAGTGCCGTTGTAGAGTTTACGCTTTTTGTCAGCCGTTTGGCCATAGCTCTTTTCAAAATGTTCATCACTGGTTAGGATGAATTTACTCCATGTTTTGAGTGGTGCTAGGGTTTGCCCCATTTCATTATACAAAATCTGAATGGCTTTGTCATCTAACAACCGCTCCCCATAAGGCGGGTTTGACACGATTACGCCATTGATTTTATCCGTGCGGAAGTCCTGCAACCGCATCTGCTTGAAGGTAATCACATGACCTAACCCAGCTTCTGCGGCATTTTTCTTGGCAATCTCCACCATACGCTGGTCAATATCGAAACCTGAGATATCCAGCGGCGCCTCATAGTTTGCTCTGCTATCGGCGTCAGCCCGAACCTCAGCCACTATAGTTTTATCAACCCAAGGCCAGGCTTCGAAGGCAAAATCACGGTTAAAGCCTGGGGCAATATTGCAACCAATCATTGCCGCCTCTATACAAAAGGTGCCCGATCCACAGGTGATGTCAACGAGCGGTTTGTCAGGAAACCAGTTTGTCAGCATCATGATAGCTGCTGCCATGTTTTCCTTGATTGGAGCTCCTCCTTTTTCAGTCCGATAGCCACGTTTGAAGAGGCTAGAACCTGTGGTATCAATCATCACTGTTGCGCGGTCTTTCAAGAGGGAAATTTCAATCTTGAATTCTGGACCATTCTCCATCAGCGGAACACCCTCAGGGCGATGGTAGTGTTTCTGCAGTTTTTTGACAATGGCTTTTTTAGTGATGGCCTGAACACTGGGTTCGTTATGTAGCTGGCTCTTAACGCATTTAGCCTTGCTGACAGGAAAGGCACAGCCCAGAGGCAGGTAATTTTCCCAGTCTAAGGCAAAGACGCCCTGAAAGAGCTCTTCAAAGGTTTTGGCGGGAAATTCTCCGACGATAATCTTGATGCGGTCAGCAGCTCGCAACCACAGGTTGGTTAGAGCAATGTCGCGAACGCTTCCTTGAAATTTTACCTTACCATTTTCCACTTGACAATCTAGTCCTAGAGCCCTGATTTCTTTCCCTACTACGGCCTCTAGTCCAGCAGCTGCTGTTGCCACTAAATTAAAGTTCTGTTTCATGATTTTCCTTTCTGAATGACGATTAAACAGAAAAAACTGTGAGACACTTATTTACCTGCTATTATTAGCATCATCTTTCTAAAACAAAAGCTAGCAAACGCTAGCCTACCTATTATGCAATTTTCTATAAGCCATGTTTTGTCCAAGGGAGAACTAGGTTATTCTTCCTCTGTATAATCATCTGTCTCCTGTTGCTGAGCAACAGTTGAGATGGTCCGTTCGTTTCCAGCCATCCCATGCCCCGACCAAAATTTGGGTTGCTAGCTTGAGGGGTTTACCGCGTTCCATTTTTCACGTTTCCATGAAAACTGCGTCACTGTGGCACTTTTCAGGTCTACTGAGGCATATCCTAGAGGACTTAGCCTGTTTAACCGCCGTAACGCAGCAAGCTGCGTCCCTAGACTTATTGGTTCGTCTAGCACAAACACTACTGGCATCACAGCCAGTGCTAGCATGGACTTTCCTCATAGCAATCTCTGCTACGCGATTATCCAAAAATTGCACAGCATGAGCCTATTCTTGGATTTGTTTTCCAAAAACTTCTCTTTCCAGACGGCTAATGCGTTTTAAAATATCAAAGTTGCTGGCAGAAGTTGGCGTAAATGTCTCAGGTTCACTGTACATAGGGTGGTCAGGTGTTACTAATGGTGGTGTGTAAGGCGCAGTATTAGCCTCTTGTTGATCCATTACCTCTTTTAATTTTGCCTTGAGGCGGGTATTTTCTTTCTTCAAACTGTCAATTTCAGCTAAAAATAGCTCGTAATCATTAATAACATTGTCTAAAAATTCATCAACTTCGGCCTTATCAAACCCCCGCATGGTGACTTTGAACTCTTGCTCAAAAATATCCTTAGGACTATAAATAATTCTTGCCATTTACTCTCTCCACACTATTGTTTATCGCTAAAAGCTCAGTTTATATGTTACAGGATTTACCCATAAAAAGCAAGGGAAAACACTGGATTTTTTAGGACTCCTCTTGGGCAAGTTCATTTAAGCGCTCAAAATCGAGCTGTTTGATGTCATAGCCTGCTCGTTCTTTTACTACTTTAACAAAATAGCGGAGCTTGGTCTCATGTTCTGAATCGTAAAACAGATAGACCCCTTGGCTGTTGTTAAGGAGGAAATCTTGGTGTTGACTAAGCTGGCTCGGCTGACTATAGCTAGCAAAGCTATGGTTAACATAATCTAGCTGCCGAAATTTAGCTAAAATCATCTGATTGCTCTCTGACCAAGATTGCCCGTGATCGGCAAAAGAAAAAATGCAAGCCAACTGCACATCGTACTCTTGTTTCAGCTCTAAAGCCACCTCTAAACACCAGCTTTCAAACCCTAAATTCCCTTGAAAAATCAGCCAATTCACACCATCTTCAAAGAGCTGAATCAAGTCTTTTTTTATCGCTTTTTTGATGATGTTGACCTTAGGATCCTTGTCCGAAAAAATGTTTAGGTCCATGGTTTTGTAGCCCACAACAAGAAATGCAGTCATATATTTTTCTCCTTTTTATTTTTATGGTATAATAAGAGTGCTTTATATTGTCCAAAAGCTAATTTAGGAAAGAGGAGGCTCATGGTTAATTACCCAAATAAACTCAACCGGCGCCTCATTAGTAACAAAACGGAGACCCAGGTTACTGATTTTGCCAATCGAGGCATGTCCTTTGAAACAGCAATCAACGCCACAAATGACTATTATTTGTCAAGAGGTCTTGCTGTTATTCATAAAAAACCGACGCCTGTTCAGATTGTCAAGGTTGATTACCCACGCCGTAGCCGAGCTAAGATTGTGGAGGCTTATTTTAGGCATGCATCAACAACCGACTACTCCGGTGTCTATCGAGGGTACTACATTGATTTTGAGGCCAAGGAAACAAGGCAAAAGAACAGTTTTCCTCTCAAAAACTTTCATCAACACCAGATTGACCACATGGCTCATGTTCTTGAGCAGCAGGGCATCTGCTTTGTCCTTCTTCATTTTTCAATAAGCCAGCAAACCTTCCTCTTACCTGCCAAGAGTTTGATTGCCTTTTATACAGAGGTTAAGGGACAAAAGTCAATGCCCCTTGATTATATCAAAAAACATGGCTATCCCATAGAGCAAGGTGCCTTTCCTCAAATTCCCTATTTGGACATTATAGAAAAAAATTTGTTAGGCGGTGATGACTATTAAACCGACACTTATAAAATCTTTAAAATATCTCGCGGGTATCGGTCTGATATTGACAATTCTAGGTACTATACTGGGCAGTCTAGTCTTTGCTTACTATGCCAGTACCGCACCTAAACTAGACGAGGAACACTTACAAGTTACTTCTTCCAGTCTGGTGTTTGATAACCAAGGGCAGTTGATTGCTGACTTGGGTGCTGAAAAGCGTGAAAGTGTTACTGCGGATAATATCCCCTTAAACTTGGTCAATGCGGTGACTGCCATCGAAGATCATCGTTTCTTCAAGCATCGCGGTGTCGATGTTTACCGTATTTTAGGCTCTATCTGGCATAACCTTAACAACGATAGTTTGCAAGGGGGGTCAACGCTCGATCAGCAGTTGATTAAGTTAGCTTATTTCTCAACCGAAAGCTCTGACCAGACCATAAAGCGTAAAATCCAGGAAGTCTGGCTATCTCTTCAGATGGAAAAACAGTACACCAAACAAGAGATTTTGACCTTTTATGTCAATAAGGTTTTCATGGGTAACGGTAACTATGGAATGCTGACGGCTTCCAAAGCTTATTTTGGCAAAGACTTAAAAGACTTGACCACCGCGCAGGTTGCCTTATTGGCTGGTATTCCCCAAGCACCGAGCCAATACAACCCTTATGTCAACCCTGAAGCTGCACAAGAACGTCGCAACATCGTTTTGGGACAAATGCTTCGCTACGAGCACATCACCCAGGAGGAATACGACCAAGCAGTTGCAACCCCTATAGCAGATGGGCTACTCCCCTTGTCTGATCGACCAAGCTATGCGCCATATCTCGATAACTACCTAAAGCAAGTTATTGAGGAGGTGCAAGAAAAAACTGGCAGTGATATTTTTACTTCAGGATTAAAAGTTCATACTAACGTCGATCAGGCGATTCAACAACACTTGTGGGATATCTACAATACTGACGAATACGTCTATTTCCCAGACAACGACTTCCAAGTTGCCTCAACCCTTATGGATGTTACAAATGGTAAGGTCATCGCCCAGTTAGGTAGCCGCCTCCAAGACCCGAACACATCGTTTGGTACTAACCAAGCGGTCATGACTGACCGCGACTGGGGGTCAACCATGAAACCAATTACGGACTACGCACCAGCTTTTGAGTACGATATTTACCATACAACTGCTCATCAGCTAAACGACTCTGTTTATAATTGGCCAGGTACCACAACCGAGCTCAACAACTGGGACAAATTGCACTATGGCTGGATGCCTGTTCAACGTGCTATCCAGATGTCACGAAATGTGCCTGCTGTTCGAACCTTAGAAGCTGTCGGACTTGAGCGTGCCAAAACCTTCCTCAGTCAAATCGGCATCAACTACCCTGAGCTGTATTATTCAAATGCCATTTCAAGTAATACTTCTGTCGTTGACGAGCAATACGGCGCAAGTAGTGAAAACATGGCTGCAGCTTATGCTGCCTTTGCCAACGGAGGCACCTACATCAAACCCCAGTATGTCAATAAAATCGAATTTAGTGATGGTCGCGTTATCGACTACACCCCAGAAGAAACGAGAGCAATGTCAGAAGTGACGGCTTACATGATGACAGACATGCTAAAAACAGTACTCTACACAGGCGGAACAGGGACAACGGCTTACATCCCAGGGCTCGTTCAGGCAGGTAAGTCTGGGACATCAAACTACACTGACGAAGAGTATGCGATTATTGAAGGTGAGTATGGTGTCACACCTGACAGCGTTGGCTTGATGGCTCCCGATGAGATGTTTGTCGGCTATACCCCACGTTACTCAATGGCTGTCTGGACAGGTTACAAAAACAGATTAACGCCTCTTTACGGCAATGATTTGCGAATTGCCCAACGGGTGTACCGTGCCATGATGACCTACCTAGATGATTATTCGGGAGCTGATTGGGAAATGCCTAGCGGCATCTACCGTAGCGGTGGTTTCCTCTACAAAGATGGTTACTACCCACAGCAACAATGGTTTAACTACAGCTCAAGTAGTTCCTCATCTAGTTCATCGACAGACGTCTCATCAACATCGACCCAAACGACCACCGAGACAACAACAGACACTCTTCCAACTGTGAGCCAAACACAACCAGAAGCCAGCTCCAGTGCTAGTGGTCAGTAAAATAAACACAAAAACTTACTCTGAGGGTAGGTTTTTGTATTTGCTTAGATGATCATTTTTTAGTCAAGAGTTTACAAAAGCATTTTACCAAGAGGACATTGTGTGCTATAATGGTAGAGCAATTAAAGTAGTCAGCTGATGGACAGCTCTGCTATTTTCCAAAAAAGATAAAAGGAGACTTACCATGGGACGTAAGTGGATGAACATTGTCGCTAAAAAGACAGCCAAAGACGGCGCTAACTCAAAAGTTTATGCCAAGTTTGGTGTTGAAATCTATGTTGCCGCGAAAAAGGGAGAGCCAGACCCGGAGAGTAATGCAGCGCTTCGGTTTGTGCTCGAGCGAGCTAAGCAGGCCCAAGTACCTAAACACATCATCGACCGTGCGATTGACAAGGCCAAAGGTAAGACTGATGAGACTTTCGTTGAAGGGCGTTATGAAGGCTTTGGTCCAAATGGATCAATGATTATCGTGGATACCTTGACCAGCAATGTGAATCGGACGGCTGCTAATGTCCGGACAGCCTTCGGTAAAAATGGCGGGAACATGGGAGCAGCAGGCTCTGTGTCGTTCATGTTTGATAAGAAGGGGGTCATCGTCTTTAACGGTGATGATGCAGACAGCATCTTCGAAACGCTGTTAGAGGCTGATGTGGAAGTTGATGATGTCGAAGCTGAGGATGGTATGATTACTGTCTACACTGCTCCAACTGACCTTCATAAGGGTCTGGAGGCCCTTCGTACAGCAGGTATTAGCGAATTTCAAGTGACTGAGCTTGAGATGATTCCTCAAAGCGAAGTAACTCTATCCGATGAGGATTTAGCGACTTTTGAGAAATTGATTGATGCTCTGGAAAACGATGACGATGTGCAAAAGGTTTATCACAACGTCGCAGACTTCTAATTCACTGAAAAATAAAAACAGACGATTCTGATGACCAACTCAGGGTCGTCTATTTTTATTTTTTTTACCGATAGATATATCTACATTTGTAAATTTTTATTTGACAGCGTCTTTCGCTTATGCTAAAATATATCTACAAACGTAAACAAAAAGGAGTTCCTTATGTCACTTTCAGCATCTGAATGGCAGGTCATGCGTGTGGTCTGGGCTCAGGGGGCTTTACCTAGCTCAGCCATCATCACTAGCCTGCAAGATAAATTCAACTGGTCCCCTTCAACCATCAAGACGTTATTGGGACGTTTGGTGGATAAGGGAGCTCTACAGACGGAGCGTCACGGACGCCATTATATCTATTCTCCCATTTTGGCAGAGGAGGCGAGCTATCAGGAGGAGGTGCGTCAAGCATTTGACAAAATCTGCCAACGTAAGCATTTGCCTCTGTTCCTATCGATCTTAACAGATTTGCCCATGACAGCAAGCGATATAGCAGCGGTTGAGGATCTGCTATGCTCCAAAAAAGAGCAGGTGGTTGACATCGTCCCATGTAACTGCCTGCCTAGTCAATGCACTTGCGAAAAGGAGGTACAACATGGTTAAACAAACATTTTTAATTTCTGGCATGACCTGCACATCCTGTGCTGGAACCATCGAAGAGGCGGTCTCTAAGCTAGCAGGAGTGAGTGAAGCGACGGTCAATCTAGCAACAGAAAAATTGACGGTCACGCGAGACACCAGCTTAACTGAAGAAAAGATTTTAGCGACCATTGCTGAAGCTGGCTATCAAGGGCAGGTTTACGATGACAAGCTCAGTCTTTCTCAGGATGCGCGAGAAGACCTCGAGTTAAGCGAATTAAAACAGCGTCTGTTTTGGTCTAGCCTCTTCACTCTGCCACTGTTTTATCTGACCATGGGTAGCATGATTGGTTTGCCTGTTCCAACTGCTTTAGCACCTAATCGGGCACCTCTGGCTTATCTAGCGGTCAATGTCATCCTGACCTTGCCTGTTGTCTGGGTGTCACGCTTGTTTTTTAAACGAGGATTTAGGGCATTGAGGACAGGTCATCCTAACATGGATAGCTTGGTAGCGGTGGCGACCTTATCCGCGCTCATTTACAGTTTTTACAACGCTTATCATGTCTTGCTGGGGCATGTGCACCATGTGCACCACCTCTATTTTGAGTCAGTTGCGGTTATTTTGACACTGATGACCTTTGGCAAATACCTTGAAACCTTGTCCAAAGGACGAACCTCCCAAGCCTTGAAAAAGCTTCTTCGGTTATCTGCTAAGGAAGCAACAGTCACTCGCAACGGTAAGGCTTATCGGCTTCCTATTGAAGAGATTGTTATCGGGGACGAGCTTGAATTAACCGCTGGGGAAAAAGTAGCCGTCGACGGTCAAGTCATCTGGGGACAATCAAGTATTGATGAAAGCCTGCTGACCGGCGAATCCTTGCCTGTTGAAAAGATAATCGGTTCTCCTGTTTATGCAGGTAGTGTCAATGGACAAGGCAGTCTACGCTACCGAGCAGAAAAAATCGGTTCTGGGACCCTCCTCTCACAGATTATTACCTTAGTGGAGGAAGCGCAAAGCAGCAAGCCTCCCATTGCTAAACTGGCTGACCAAGTGTCACGTCTCTTTGTTCCAGTGGTGATGCTCCTTGCCGTGCTGACTGGTTTCTTTTGGTGGGTTGTGATGGGGCAATCTTTTGCTTTTGCCCTAACAACCGCCCTTGCGGTTCTGGTCATCGCCTGTCCTTGTGCTCTGGGATTGGCCACCCCGACCGCTATCATGGTAGGCACAGGACTGGCAGCAGAGCAGGGCGTCCTCTACAAACGAGGGGACATGCTGGAACTAGCTCATCAGGTCGACACGATTGTGTTCGACAAGACAGGAACTCTGACCCTCGGCAGCCCTCACCTCATGGCGACTAGGACCTATCATAACACTCAGGAAGAAATCTTACAACTGGCTGCATCTTTAGAGAGACTCTCCCAGCACCCCTTGAGCCAGGCAGTACTTGCTGAAGCAGAGACTCAGGGGCTTGACCTATTACCAGTAGATGAGTTAGAGACCCTATCAGGCTATGGGTTATCTGGTAAAATCGCAGAGCAGGAGATATTGTTGGGAAATGAGCGATTGATGACGGAAAGAGGGGTCGCGATAACAGCAGCCTTAAATGACCTATCGCAGGCAACTGAAGCAGGGCAAACACCGATTTTTCTAGCAGTTGACGGAATCTTGTGGGGATTACTAACAGTCGCAGATCCCATCCGTCCAGAAGCCTTATCCACCGTCAAGCAACTCCAATCCGCAGGCTACGCTGTTGTCATGCTGACCGGTGACCACGAGAAAACAGCGTCAGCTATTGCCAAAAAACTGGGCATAACGGATGTCATTAGTCAGGTGCTACCTCAGGATAAAGCCAGTGTTGTGGCCAGTTTACAAGCAAAAGGGCGACGGGTTGCTATGGTGGGCGATGGAATCAATGATGCCCCTGCTTTAACCCTAGCCGATGTCGGTATCGCCATCGGAGCTGGGGCAGATATTGCCATTGAAGCAGCAGATATCGTCTTGATGACCGCTGATTTAGCGGGCTTGCTCAAAGTCTTTGCCATCAGTCGTTTGACCCTGCGAGCCATCAAACAAAATCTCTTTCTAGCCTTTATTTATAATATCTTAGCCATTCCAGTAGCGATGGGCGTGCTCCACTTCTTTGGTGGACCGCTTCTTAATCCAATGCTGGCAGGTCTTGCCATGAGCTTGAGCTCGGTATCTGTTCTGACAAATACACTACGGCTCAGGCGACAAGCTAGTTAAGACACAACCTTACCTAAACTGTTAATACTGATCATTCAAAAGATAGTCTGCTAATACAGACACAAGGAGGAAATTATGGAAAAAACATATCCCATCTCAGGTCTCAAATGCCAAGGCTGTGTCAATACCGTCACCGAAAAACTGCTGGCGTTGAAAACTGTCGATGCTGTTCAGGTTAATTTGGAGGATAAGCAAATTACCGTTACAGGAACAGCCTGGAAAATGACCCTCAACCGCACCTTAAAAGGCACTAAGTTCAGGATTGACTAGGTCGTTTTGTTCATCTTAAAAGCCGTCTCTCTGTTAACTTGTCTGAAATGCAGGGACGGCTTTTTAACTATTTGGCGATAGTTTCGAAAAAACTGATTTCAATGTAGCGTTTTCAGTAGTTTCATGGTAAACTAGAGAAAACGAAGACAAGGAGAGTCTATGGACGTTTGGGGCATCTTAAACATTATCGGGACGGTAGCTTTTGCCATCTCAGGGGCTATCGTGGCTATGGAAGAAGAATTTGATATTCTTGGCGTGTTTATTCTCGGATTTGTTACAGCTTTTGGGGGAGGTGCTGTCAGAAACTTGCTCATCGGTTTGCCAATGTCTACGCTCTGGGGGCAGGATGTCGAATTTCACATTGCCATGATCGTGATCCTGCTTCTTTTTTTCCTGCCTCATCTGGTCGACAAGCATTGGAAGCGGGCAGATGTAGTTGCAGATGCGATTGGTCTAGCAGCGTTTTCGATAAAAGGCGCCTTGCATGCCCAAAATCAAGGGTGGTCATTGAGTGCGGTTATCGTGGCGGCTGTTTTAACAGGAGCAGGAGGCGGTATTATCCGCGATATGTTAGCTGGACGTAAACCAGCCGTATTGCAAGCTGAGGTCTATGCTGGCTGGTCAATTTTAGCTGCTATCTTGATTCATTTCAGAGTTGTTAACAACGACTTCGGTTACTACCTTTTAGCGGTATTAATTGTGACCTTACGGATGCTTGGTTATAAACGAGGTTGGCATCTGCCAAAATCCAAATGGCAAGCCGACAGCTCGTCTTACTACGTTGACACCCCCTCAACTGATGACATAGTATAAAGGAGATTGATATGACTGTTAAACTGATTGCTATTGACATGGATGGCACCTTGCTCGATAGCCAAAAGCAACTGCCACAAGAAAACATCCGAGCACTAAAAGAGGCAACCGAAGCTGGCATCAAGGTCGTTATCTGTACAGGACGCCCTTTGGTTGGGGTTAAGCCTTTCTTTGAACAGCTTGACGTTTCTCCAGACGACTATGTCATTGTCAACAACGGCTGTTCCACCCATAAACGACAAGACTGGGAACTGGTTGATGACTTTCATTTAACTCCTGAGGAGCTAACCTACCTCTATCGTCTTCAGCAGGACGTTCCAGGAGTTCAATTGACTGCCTTTGATACGGATAACTATTACGTCGTAGCAGACGAGCCCTTACCGATTATCACTTGGGATGCTGGCTTGGTGTTTACAGAGCCAGTTTGTGTTAGTTTGGAGGAATTGCTGAGCAAGGATGTGACCTACTTTGAAGCTATGATTGTTGGTGAGGCAGCTGATTTAGATCCTTTCCAAGAAACTTACGAAGCTGTCTTGTCAGAACGATTTAGCACCGTTCGTAGTCAACACTATATCTTTGAAACCATGCCTAAAGGAGCAACCAAGGCAACTGCCCTAGCCAAACTAGCTGACAAGCTCGGCTATGCTCCCGAAGAAGTTATGGCCTTAGGCGATGCCAACAACGACCTCGAAATGCTTAGTTATGCCGGCTACAGTGTCGCCATGGGCAATAGCCCAGACCATGTTAAGGCGCTGGCAAAATATGTGACTGGAACAAACGATGAGGCTGGTGTGGCCCAAGCCATTGACCGCTGGGCACTAAAAAAAGGTTATTAAATCACTGATTGGAGATGGCGATAAACCTGATAAACGTTTATCGCTTTTGCTTTACAAAAAAAGAAAATTCGATAAAGCGAAAGCGAATACAACGAGTCGTAGGAGGTGGTTCCGATGGACAACTTTATCCTGTGGTTAGAGTCATTTTTTGCCGTTTATTAAGAAAGGAAAATATGATGACAAAGGCTCATTTCCCTCTCCTCTGTTACCTACTGAGCTTCCTTCTCCCTTGGTTGCAGGTTTATGACTTTCTAACCTTAGGTGGTCCTTTCGGCGAGGAAGAACGCGACAGAGTTTTTGCTGGCTGGGAGCTAGCCCTGCGCTATTGGTATGTCTTTGTGGCTTTCCTCGTACTTTTGGCCTTAGCTGACTACCTGAAACGGCGCTTTCTGCTTCTAGTCGCCTCGATTGTCTTTGTTATTCTCTTGCTTTGGGTCGTTACATTTGGTGACTTGCTTAATGTCACGCCATTAGACTACTTGGCACTCTTTCGCTATTACAGTTTCAGTTCTATTAGGGTGGGATATTTTATTCATGCTTTGGCAGGAGGTTTCCTACTTCGTCGACTTTATCAATCAATATAAGAAAAAATCAGCCAAAGAGCTGATTTTTCTTATTGTGGCAAAAGAGGTAGTCCCATATTAGCCATTTCTTCAACTGAAACAACCATGCCATCAGCAATCCATTTACCCAGCATCGCGATAATGGCATTGCTGAAAAATGATGTGGTGTAACTGGAACACTTTTTCCGACACAGGCGTTGGTAGGCTCTGAAGCGTTTGGCAACTGCACTAGTCAGCAACTGTTGAAACTGCTGCTGGAAGGCTAAGTGAAAAATCTGGACATGGCTCTTGGCTTCATTGAGTAGATAAGACCAGGCTTGAACAACCTGTGTTTTAAGATCAAACTGACTCAGCCCCCGAAAAATCCCATGCAGGGTTCTGGAAAGCAGCTTTGAAAAAATCTCCTCTTTATTCTTGTAATGGCGGTAGAAGGCATTGCGCGACACACCCGCCCTAACAACGAGCTCTGAGACGGTGATTTGTGCAATCGGTTTTTTCTCCAATAAGCACAATAAAGCCGTCTCCAGTGCTTCTCTGGTGACTTGCTTGGCCTCTAAATTTGCTTGCTTGAGATTATTCAAGGAATTTTGGGACAGAATTTTTTCAGGCATGACAGTTTCTTTCTTTGTGTGACAGCCGATTTTCTAAGCCTGAAAACCGCTCTCTCTTATGGTATAATTGTAGTAAAGACGACAACATTTGTCAAGTTATGAACAGTTGGAGGAAAAGTGATGACATGGAAAATCATTGTTGATTCAGGATGTAACTTTAGAGAATTGCCAAATTTAGCGACAGGAGTCCAATTTGTCAATGTTCCGCTGACCATCCAGGTTGGTGAGCAAATTTTTGTGGATGATGCTGGGCTTGATACTGATCAGATGATGGCATTGATGTATGCCACACCAACAGCTTCAAAATCAGCCTGCCCTAGCCCTGAGGCTTACCGTCAAGCGCTTGAGGGGGCCAGCAAAGCCATCATTATTACTATCACAGGAACCTTGTCTGGAAGCAATAACAGTGCTCGCCTAGGTTCGGAGATGTACCTTGAAGAGCACCCAGAGGCACAGGTTCACATTTTTGATTCCTTATCGGCTGGTGGTGAGCAAGATCTGCTAGCCCTAAAGCTAAACGACTTGATTGCAAGCGGTCTTGGTTTTGAAGACGTTGTAGCTGAACTAAAAACCTATCACCGTAGCACCAAACTGGCTTTTGCTCTTGCTAAAGTTGATAATCTCGTTAAAAACGGGCGCTTGAGCAAACTCGTTGGAACAGTCGTGGGTTTGCTCAATATCCGCATGGTCGGTCAAGCCAGCGACGAAGGGACCTTGGAATTGCTCCAAAAAGCTCGCGGGCAAAAGAAAGCTGTTACAGCAGTTATTGAGGAAATGGTTAAAGCTGGCTACAAAGGTGGCAGAGTTATGATTTCCCACCGTAATAACGACAAAATTTGTGAACAAATCACAGAAGGACTGACAGCAAAGTTCCCTAACGCAACCATCCAGTCTATTCCAACCAGCGGTCTCTGCAGTTTTTATGCAGAAGAAGGCGGCATTTTGTTGGGATACGAGATTTAGTTTATCTGACAATAAAAAACTTAACAGTTACCCCTTAAAACAAAGCTCAAAAAACACTCCTGTTGCATCTAGTAAACTAGCAACATGGAGTGTTTTTTACTGTGGTGAGAAAGCCCTAACCTCACCCAGCAATCACTTGTTGGGCAAAAGTTTTATCTCTTATTCTGAAGTCGCCGTTTCATTGCTTTGAGCCCCAGTGGATTGAACTGAACTGGTTGGTGATTCAACCGCCGGTGCCACTGGCTGAGTGGGAACAATGACCGCCTCAGTTCTTGGTTCTGGCTGAATTGGGACGGTAGCCGTTTCAGCTATCGTCTCCGACTGAACCGGAGGAACATACAAAACATTCAGTCTTGCTTGTAATTCTTCCTTCTTGCTTACTGTTTTTATCGTACCAACCAGAGCACGAGCTTCCGCAATGTAAGACTGATAACCGTAAGTTTCAGCTAAAACAACTGCTTCCTCAGCCTCAGAAATACGAGTAATCTCAGCTTCTAGCTCTGTTAACCGTTGAGCCAGGACGGTCTTCTTCTCACTATCTTCCAGAGTTTGATAATCTTCCTTCAACTTCTCAAACAGATCAGCCTTAGGCGTTTTTTCAAGTGCTTCGAGGCGCTTTACCCAATCGTCCAAGGCTGCATCTGTTTTAGGAATTTTTTTAGATGCTGCTTTGGAAGTTTGAACCGTTTTGGGACGACTGGATTCTGCCTGGGCTTGCTTTTGATGATGGAAAAGATAAATCAAGACAAATAGACCGATGAGGACGATACTTAAAATGAAATAAAAAATTTCAGACAAGGACGTTTTTTTCATGAGATGACTTTTGGCTCTTTCTAGGATTTTGTAGTAATAAGGAAAATGTTCAGTTAACGGTTGGGTTGCACTAAAGCCTCAGCACCAAAAAAGTGATTAGAGTAAGGCGTTTACCGCGAACATTAAAATATAACCATCTTTTCTATTATACCACAAAAGTCTCAGTGGTCAACGGTCTTTGGGATTGAAATGACCGTTTTTTATTTGCTGTTGAAAGGCTTGTTTATCAAGGTTAAATAAATCACCTGTGTTGAGCATCTCTTTTGGAAAATAGAATCGGCGATCGCCGTGTGTTGAGCCCGTTAAGCTAGACACCAAGGGTGACAAGGTCGACAGCTCTGCTATTGCCCCATTTTTCTCAATAATACTAATCGCCGTTCGAGGTTTTTTCGCGGTCGGACGGTAGATGTCGTAAGGCAAATCAAAGTTGTAGTGCACAGCACTGTAATAGTCAGCATCAAAGCCAACAGCAGTAAGGCATTCTCGTAAGTCATCTAGACGATCTTTGTGTTCTTCATCAAAAGTAACGGACTTAAAGACCTTGCGATTGATGAATCGGCTGGCCAAATCGGCTAATATCTTATCAGAGCTCGTCATCCACAGTTGAAAATAAGCATTCATCACCCCATCATCCAAGCGGAGGTAATCGTTAAGGTCGTACCGTCTCTCAAAGAATGGAATGAGATTGGGTGAGGTCATCCGAAAATAGTCTTTATGTTCAGGGTAGAGCACCTTGGCTCGCTTGAATAAATTTTGAAGGAGAACTTCCATCGCACGGCTGGCAGGGTGAAAATAGACCTGCATGTACATCTGATAGCGCCTAATCAGGTAATCTTCCACCGCATGAAGACCACTATGAGCAAAGGCGATGCCGTTTTCCAAGGGCTGAATAATACTAAGGATGCGAGTCAGATCAAACTGCCCATAGCTAACACCTGTAAAGTAGGAATCTCTCAGTAAATAATCCATGCGATCAGCATCAATCTGGCTCGAAATCAATTCCTCAACCTGTTTATTAGGGTAGGTATGACCGATAACCGAAGCGACTTTTTCTGGAAAATCAAGAGACACTTTACAAAGCACCTGGTGAATGTCTGTTTCAGGACTGGTAATGATTTGCCGAGTAACCTGCTCATGGTCCGTATCAAACAAGCGCTCAAAAGTATGGGAATAAGCCCCGTGCCCAATATCGTGGAGCAGGGCTGCGGTCATGGCAAGGAGGCTGTCCTCACTCTTCCAGATATGAGGGTACGTCGTGTTAAATCGTTGTACTATACGACGTGTAATGTCATAGACCCCTAAACAATGGGAAAAACGGCTATGTTCACCTCCGTGAAAGGTATAGCCTGTTGTCCCCAACTGTTTGATGCGACGTAAACGTTGAAATTCCTTTGTATTGATCAACTCATAGATGACCCGCTCAGTGATAACGATATCATTATGAACAGGGTCACGAAAAATCTTTTCTCTCATAGAGCTATTATATCAAAAAATGTGATAAATCAACTAAAAATGCTGGTTAACAGCAAAAAAACAGCCTTATCCTTAGTGGATAAGGGCTGTTTGAGATACTGCTTATTTGTTAACAGCGTCTTTAAGAGCTTTACCAGCTTTGAAAGCAGGTACTTTAGAAGCTGCGATAGTAATTTCTTTACCAGTTTGAGGGTTGCGACCTGTACGGGCAGCACGCTCACGAACTTCAAAGTTACCAAAACCGATCAATTGCAATTTTTCACCAGCGGCGAGGTAATCAGTTACTGCTGCAAATACTGCATCAACTGCTGCTGCTGAGTCTTTCTTTGTCAATGAAGTTGCTTCTGCAACTTTTGCGATCAAATCTTGTTTATTAGCCATTGTGCTAAATCCTCCAAATATTTTGTGGGCAAGATACCCCAACACCCTATATCATATCTAAAAATCCTCATATGGTCAAGCTTTTTGTTTAATTTGAGCGATTTTAGCTATTGTTGCAGGACTTTTCGTGGTTTTGTTCCTTCTGCTGAACCGATAATGCCTGCTTTTTCCAATTCATCCATGAGGTCTGTGGCTCGATTGAAACCGATAGACAGGCGACGCTGAAGCATGGAGGCAGAAGCCTTCTGGGTCTCGATAATGAGGCTCTTGGCCTCTTCAAAGAGGGGATCGCCCTGAGCAGCTCCGCTATTGCCCGAAAGGTCGTCACCATCTGCGACCTCACCTGGGTCAAAGTTGTCGTCGTACTCGGCATCGGCCTGTGCCTTGATAAAGCTGACAATGCGCTCGACATCGTCATCGGAGATAAAGGAGCCTTGGAGACGAACAGGATGGTTCTCGTCAATCGGTTTGAAGAGCATGTCCCCACGACCAAGGAGTTTCTCTGCACCATTGGTATCCAGTATGGTACGGCTGTCCGTACCGCTGGAGACAGCAAAGGCAATACGACTAGGGACGTTCGCCTTAATCAGACCGCTAATGACATCAACAGACGGACGTTGGGTGGCTAAAATCATGTGAATCCCAGCTGCCCTGGCCTTTTGCCCAAGTCGGATAATGGCATCCTCGACTTCCTTGCTGGCGACCATCATTAGGTCGGCTAGCTCGTCCACGATAACGACCAGAAGTGGCAAGGGAATATGTTTGTCATCAGCTGTTTTGTTCCACTCTTCCACCTTTGCATTGTAGCCAGCGATGTTGCGGACACCGACCTGACTGAAAAGCTCGTAGCGATTCTCCATCTCATCAACCACCTTTTGCAGGGCACGGCTGGCCTTACGAGGATTGGTCACAACTGGGATGAGGAGGTGGGGAATATCGTTGTAAACAGATAGCTCCACCATTTTAGGATCAATCATCATGAATTTGACCTGATCCGGTCGGGCTTTCATCAGGATACTGGAGATGATGCCGTTGACTGCTACAGATTTCCCTGAACCTGTTGAACCTGCCACCAAAATGTGGGGCATCCGTGCCAAATCAAACGAACGACTGGTGCCATTGACCGCCTTACCAAGCGGGACTTCGAGCAGGTTGTCTGGGTTGGTTTTAGATTGCTCCCAAAGTTCACGGAAAGATACCGTTGCAATTTGAGAATTGGGGACTTCGATACCGACGACCGATTTTCCTGGAATCGGCGCTTCAATCCGAACATCCTTAGCCGCAAGGGCAAGAGCTAAGTCATCAGCCAAGTTAGCAATCCGGTTGACCCGAACGCCAACAGCTGGTTTGACCTCGTACTTGGTCACTGATGGACCGATTTCCGCCCGCTCTACTGTGACTTTGATGCCAAAGCTAGCAAAGGTTTGTTCCAAAACAGCGATGTTCTCTCGAACAATTTTCTTTTCCTTGGATTGGTTTTTTGGTTTGTCTGGAGCAAAAAGGTCTATGCTGGGCAGTTTATAGAGCAAGCTCTGCTTGAGCGAGGGGCTTGTCTTTGGTAGTTCAGGCAATGCTGGAGCTGGATCAACTGACTGCTCTTGCGCAAACCAATCCTCGTCCAAATCGTACACGTCCTCTTCCTCTGAGTCTGATGGCAAGTAGATGTCAACATCTCTTTCATCACGTGTCAGTTGGGTATCAGGTGTCTGGTCATCCAGATCCTGCTCATTTTCTTCCTGACTTGCTTGTGCCATGGCAGCTTCTTGCTGGAGACGGCGTTCCTCTTTTTTGAGGAATTGTGCTTGGCGACGTTGTTCTGATCGGACTTGATGTGCCGCCCAGCTATTTTTGACAAAATCAATGACCTCGTAAATATCCCAAGGGGTCATCAAGAAGAGACCTAGGAGTATGATGAGACCACCGATAAAAAATGACCCAATGTTTGAAAAAAGAAAACTGATGGGTTTATAGAGAACTGCCCCTAGCATACCTCCACCTAAAAATTGTTCTACCTTAAAGGTGGATAAATCCTTAAAGACGAGCTGGATAGTAGCGCTGAAAACCTCAGCTTGCTTGAGTTGAGGCTGGGTAAAAAGGTAAGCATGCCAGTTGAGGAGTAAGCCAGTCACCACTGTCCAAAACCCAGTAGTCACGCCATCATAGCGAGCCAGCCATTTATTCAGTAGCATTTGAAGTAAGACGCCGATAAGCACCAGATAGGTCAATGACCCAAAGGCAAACCGAAAAATGTTGTAAACCGTCACACCAAAAATCCCTAAGCGGATCAGACCGATAAGGATTATCAGAACAATAAGGATTCGCCAAATCAGGCGTTTGGTCCGCTGACGTTTAGCGAGTTCGGTTTGATTTAGCCGACGTTTGCTATTAGCAGGGGATTTGGTTGTTTTTTTACTTCGTTTTGCTGTCATGCTACTATTATATCAGAATTTTTTACTTTAAGTCTTTTTTGAGAAATTATGGTAAAATAAAGGGAATAATAGCCTTTGGAGGACTCATGAAAAAATTTCTTGCGCTGACGGTTGTGTCTATGGCGCTACTAACTGCCTGTCAAACCAAATCAACAAACACATCAAAAACCTTGTCATCAAGCGAATTGCAAACGGCTCTAAAAGAGCGCTTGACGGAACTCAACAAGAAAGATTTCCCGCAGCTGTCAACTGAGATTGCTGACAATGAAGCAGCTGTCAAATTGACCACCAACAAGGGTGACATCACCATTAAACTCTTCCCTGAGTTGGCTCCTCTAGCGGTCGAAAATTTTCTCACTCATGCGAAGAACGGCTACTATAATGGCGTGAGCTTCCATCGTGTGATTGATGGCTTTATGATTCAGGGCGGAGATCCTGAGGGTACTGGGCGCGGTGGACAATCCATTTGGGCTGGTAAGGATAAATCCATCGACGATGGAACAGGCTTCGCTAACGAGTCCTCCGACTTGCTCTACAATATCCGCGGTGCTCTTGCGATGGCCAATGCCGGTCCAAACACGAACGGCAGTCAATTTTTCATCAACCAGAATAAGGCTGACCAAACCAGCCAGCTCCATCCTCTTTACTATCCTGAAAAAATTTATAACGCCTACGCTCAAGGAGGAAATCCGAGCCTAGATGGCGGCTACACGGTCTTTGGTCAAGTCATCGATGGAATGGCAGTTGTTGATGACATCGCATCAACAAAAACCGATGATCAGGACAAACCTGTTGAACCTATTCTTATCGAAAAAATTGATATTATCAAAGACTACACCTTCAAGTAAAAAAAGCGAGCAGGCTGTTTTCTTGGCAATAGCCAACGACCTGTCAAATCAATCATGGCAAGACTGGGACAAACGTCCTGGTCTTTTCAGTTTATGGTCGTTAACTAGCCAAGGCTCAGGGCTAGTCGGCTAACAACTTCTCAAGTTCTAACGGATTACCGACTGTCATCCACTCTATTTTTTCATTATCTCTGCGTCGCTGGCAAGATACATCTGTACTGGTACACGTTTTCAGTTATTATATAAAAGAATCGATTTCTTGAACTTGCTCTGGAAAATGAACTATGCTATAGTGGTCTGTGGAGGAGGTGAGACATGATTATTCAACTAAAAGATGTGGGAAAATCTTATCCCCAAGCAAATTTTAAGTTGGAACATCTGACATTTTCTGTTAAAAAGGGAGATTGTCTAGGGCTGATTGGGCAAAACGGAACAGGCAAATCAACCATTCTCAAGATGATGAACGGCTTGGTTGAGCCTGACTATGGTCAGATTTTCTACCATGGACAAGAGCTTAAGACCCTCCCTCCTGAGCAACTGCGAGCCATGCGAAAAACAGTCGCTTATATTTTTCAACAAGGCAACCTTTTAGAAGGCGAAACAGTACTCTATCACCTCAACCTTGTCTACTTTTTGGCCAAAAAGAAGCCGAATCGACAAAAAATCGATGACACCCTCGCCTTTATGACCCTTAGCCATCTCAAAAACGTGCCCTGCCGTGACCTCTCTGGCGGACAAAAGCAAAAGGTTGCCATTGCCATGGCAATCTTGCAGGAACCTCAGGTATTGCTTTGCGATGAAATCAGCTCTGCCCTTGATGCCAATAGTGAACAGGAGATTTTTGACCTCCTCAAAAAACTAAGAGAAACCAGTGACATTGCCATTGTGATGATTTCACACAATTTAAGCCTCTTGAAACAATTTTGTGATGAGGTGATGATTCTTGACAAGGGGCGACTTGTTGACACCGTTCGACCGGTTAAGCACGCGACAGACGACCCCAATAAGCACTACCTCACTCACGTAAAGGAGTTCTTAACCCATGCTAAGTGACTTGACCAGCCATATCCCAGGCATTATCGAAGCTTTTTGGGAGACCAACTTTATGGTGGGGCTGTCCTTGGTGTTTTGCTTGGTCATCGCCCTGCCGCTAGGTATTCTTCTCTACGCTTTGGATACGCCTGTTCTCTTAAAGCAGCCCCTTCTCTATCAGGTGCTCAGTATTTTGTTAAATACGCTGCGCAGTATCCCTTACCTCATCTTTATCTTTATTTTAATCCCTGTTAGTCGGTTTCTTTTCCAGACTTCTTTTGGCAATTTGGCGGCGACCTTGCCCTTGACTCTGGTATCCGTCAGCCTCTATGCTCGTTTTGTCGATCAGGCCTTGCTGAATGTCCCAAAAGGGATCATCGACCGTAGCATCAGTATGGGAGCAACGCCAAGTCAGATGATTCGCTACTTTCTCTTGCCTGCCAGCAAGCAAGATTTGGTCTTATCGTTCACCTCAACAGCCATTTCTGCCCTCTCTTATTCAACAGTTATGGGCGTTATCGGGGCTGGAGGGCTCGGAGAATACGCTTATCGCTACGGCTATCAGGAGTACAACTACCCCCTCATGTACCTCATTGTCATCATCTTTGTGGTCTATGTCTTCGTCATTCAAAATATTGGCTATCTCATTGCCAAACTAATCACAAAATAAGGAGTTTTCTCATGAAAAAACTATTGCTTTCCAGCTTAATCCTCTTCTCTGCTTTTGCATTGGCCGCCTGCTCTAGTCAAAAGGCTGCTGAAGAAACGACCAAAAGCTCGACATCAACTGCTGAACCAGTGGTCGTTAAAGTAGCTTCTCACACCTCTCCTATGACAGACATGCTAGAGATGATTACAGATGACTTGGCAGAAGCTGGCTACACGCTTGAAATCGTCAGAGTTTCTGACAATGTTCAAGCGAACGTTGCCTTGCACAATAAAGAAGTTGATGCCAATTTCTTCCAGCACAAACCGTTCATGGAAATGTATAATAGCGGTAATGGGGCAAACCTCGTTCAAATTCAGCCTATTTATAACGCTAACGTGTCCTTCTATGCTAAAGATTTTGATAACATTGAAAACTTACCTGAAGGAGCAGACGTGGCTATCCCAAGCGACCCGACCAATATGGCACGCGCCTTGCGTCTTTTGGCTACACACAACATCATCACCCTTAATCAGCCAGATAGCTACACTGTAACGGTTGATAACATCACAGAAAACCCTAAAAATCTGACCTTCAGCCCAATTGGTCTACTTAATCTGAATGAAGCCTACCAAGAAAAAGACATGGTCTTTAACTACCCAACTTATATCGCCAAACTGGGTCTTAACCCAACAGATAATGGCTTGATTTTAGAAGAGGAATCAGACAACACCTTTGCCGTGTCTCTTGTCGCTCGTGAAGACAACAAAGATAGTGATACCATCAAAGCTGTTCAAAAAGCACTGACTAGCGATGAGGTTAAATCATTCATCAAAGACAAGCTAGCAGGCCATGCTCAACCAGCATTCTAAGAGCCACACAAAAACTGAGACAACCCTCGGCACTAGCTCTTTAAAACGAAACTGAAGAAAAACACTCCTGTTGATATCTAGTACACTAGAAATAAGGAGTGTTTTCTTCTGTTATTCGTTAGTGGTTAAACTAGCCTGCATTAAGAAGAAAGCAGGGAAATCTCCTAAGGTCATTATGGAGACCTTAGGAATTAAGAGTGTCATTCAGGTAAAGACCTAGTGGGGAGATGATATCAAAAAATCAACCTACTATCGCTGTATGAAAGCGGTAATGTAAACTCAAAAGATGGTTCCGATTGTTGAGCAAATTGAATAACACTGCCCCCACCCCGCTTTTAATGCTTCCCCTGAATCGGTTACACTAAACTAGACAGAATTTATAAAGTGTTCTACACTAAAGAAAACAGGAGAACTCTATATCTAGAAAAATCCGTCGTCAATTTAGTGATGACTTTAAGCAACAAATTGTTGACCTCCACAAAGCTGGCCGGAAACGTAGCGAGCTCATTAAGGAATATGAGTTAACCCCCTCTACCTTTGACAA
>NZ_JBGTZB010000028.1:0-25797 GCF_041807825.1 Streptococcus sp. E24BD
GTCTCTCGGATAGCGCAGAAAGTGGTTGCGAATGGTGGCTTTGGTTCGACCATCTAGAATAGCTAGGATTTTGGGTGAATCAAAGTCCTGTGCGATGAAGCTCATTTTGCCTTTCTTGAAGCTGTACTCGTCCCAGCTCATGTTAGTTGGCAGCCAGTTCAAGTCTGTCTTGAACTGAAATTCCTTTAGTTTTCGGATGACCGTTGAGGTTGATACGGCTAGGCTTTCAGCGATGGCCGTCATGGCGACTTTCTCCATCAATTTTTGAGCGATTTTCCGATTAAGAATGACAGGAATTTGGTGGGTGACTTGACCAGTGACGTTTCAGCGACAGCCATTTTCCCGCAATTTGAGCAACGAAAGCGGCGCTTTCGCAAGCGAATGAGTGTCTTGTAACCAGCACACTCAAGATAAGGTATTTTGGATAGTTTCTGGAAGTCGTACTTGGCCATCTGTCCCTGGCAATGTTGGCATTTTGGAGCAGGGTAATCGAGTTTAGCGATGATTTCTTTGTGACTCCCAGCCTCCACAATCTCCAAAATAGTGATATTTGGGTCTTTGATTTCGAGTAGGTTTGTGATAAAATCCTCGCTTTTCGACTTTTAGGCTCAGGAAGAACTAGTCACTTCCCTGGCTAGTTCTTTATTCCATATGAGTCTTTCTAAATGTTAGTGGAACGTTTTTCATTGTAGGTCATATGGGACTTTTTTTCTACACTAAAAGAGGCTCCATAATCGCTACGGTGGAGTTATCCACTACAGTCTTATAGAGCCGAAAAAATAGCCGCACAAATGTACGACTAAACATATTTCAATTAAGGGTTGTAAAACTTCACAAACCTCTTCATTATATCATAAAAAAATTGAAAAAAACAGACTTGATTTTAATTAAATTAGGAGTACAATAGGGGTGTTGAAATTGTTTGTTAGAAAGGATTACAATTATGAGACGTTTTTTACCCAAAATATTACTATTTGTTGCCCTTAGTGGGTAGCTGCTTCACTTGTTCAAGCAAGTACTGTTTATGCAAATGAAAATGCGAATACTGATGTGGTTGATGTATCTTTGGTTGAAAACAATTATTCAACAGATTACTCATATGAAGGTGTGGAATTCTTCGACGATGGCACATTAATTTTAGGAGAAGAAGAATTTGAAATTTTAAGTGCGATTGAAAATTTACCAGATGAAGTAATCGCAGGTGGCTCTGAGAGTATAAATCAATATTTCCATGAGAAAGGGATTAATCGAATAAAAGTAAGTGAAAGAGTAAGACAAAAAAGAGGAGTTATAGGATGTATTTCTGCCGTAGGGGTTGCATTGCTTGTGAATCTCACCCCAGCAAAAATTGCTAAGGCAAAAAGTGCATTAAAAGCATTAGGTGGAGCTGCTAATTTTGTGTATAAAGCTGTTGGGCTCTATAACAAATTTAAAGCAACTAGAGCAAAACTTGCTGCTGCTCAAGCTGCGGTTGCAGCAGCTGCTGCTAATGTTAGTGGGCGAGAAATACTATTAGAATTATTTTCATTAGGTAGCGTTTATTCAGAATGCTTTGAATAAAAAGGTATTACATGAAAAAAAGAATTATCAATAATCTCACTTTAATTTTAGTTATAACTTTTTTTATATTGAGTTATTTCATTAAAAATGATTCCAAAGAGTTTGTTTTAGTAATTATTTCTCTAGTCATAATATTTATAAATTTTTATAAAAAAAGACAGTAAGTTTTAGTTTTTATATTTAATAAACCGGCTCATTGTCAACTGTAGTGGGTTAATGAAAAGCTAGCATCTGGAGAGAACCGATTTGGTTCTCTCTTTTGGCTCTATAATCTCCGTAGTGGATCGACCCACTGCAGTCTTATAGAACCCTGATTATCTGCAATGCGCGAGAGCAACGGGTCTATCATACTGTGGTTCAAAGGCGCTTCCTAATCAAGCTTGGTCAAACTATAGTTCATTTAGGACGATGATGTTTATCGCAGACAGCTCCAACAGCTCAGTCGACAGGTGGAGAAGCAAGCCTAAAAAATAAGAAGGCGAGCTGTATGGAACAACGAGATAAACGGAATCAGGTATAACATAAAAACTAAAACACTATAACATAAAAAACCTGTGTGGCAGCTAACTCACTAAAGTCAAACTGTTACACAGGGTTTTCGTTGCTGATGATTTCCTAGTATGGAATCATACTTTAATTTTCTTGCGATTGATTACAAAATCAGAACTGATAACCTCATCAATGTTGAGGATGGATACAAACGCATCTGGGTCTATCTGAGCGATAATTTGCTTAGCTTCACGGACTTCTGTCGGATTTAAGGCAACATAGATGACTTTCTTGCTTCTACCAGAATAAGCACCCTCACCCTCCAGATAGGTGACTCCGCGCTCAAGATTTTCAAGGATTTGTTTGGCAATCGCTGGCGCAAAGTCGGAGACAATCAGCATGCCACGAACTTGATAGCCGCCATTTTCGATGATTGTAATCACTTGGCTATAAACAAAACTGGCAATTAGTGTGTACATCATGTGTTGGATATTGATGTAAGTGAGTGACAGGAGGAGAATGACGATATCAACAAGCAACAAGGTTTTTCCGATTTGTGCATGCAACACCTTTTCAACGATACGAGCAATGATATCGGTTCCCCCTGTCGTTCCACCGAATCGAAAAACGAGGCCGCTACCGATACCAGCACATAAACCGGCAAGGAGTGAGGCGATGAGCAAATCATGATTGACATCAATAGTCAATGCAATCCTCTGAAAGAGCCAGATAAAAGCGGACATTGTCAGAGTACCGTAGATACTCAGCACCATACTTTTACGTCCTAGGATTTTTGCCCCGAGAATAAATAGGGGAAAATTAATCAGTAATGTAGTGTAGGAAGGATCTAATCCTGTTAGGTTATAAATAATCAAGGTGAGACCTGCGACTCCTCCTTCAGCCAGATGGTTGGCCATGTTAAATTGAACAAAGCCAAATGCATAAATGGCTGTTCCTAGTGCAATCATGAAAAGGTCGCGCAGGCTAGTTTTGTTAAGTTGAAACATCTCTGTTCCTTTCTCAAAGTTAAATGTCTGTGGCTGTGTGCTGGTCGTCTGTTAGCTAGTATGCTAAGTGACTTGGCGATACTTACTGCGTTTGATGACAAATTCTGGGCTGACAACTTCTTCAACATTGGAGACGGACAAGAAAGCTTGTGGGTCAGTTGTTGTCACAATACGCTTGGCGTCACGTACCTCATTAGGGTTCAAAATAATGTAGAGCACCTGCTTGTCCTTGCCAGAGTACGCCCCTTTGCCTTGGAAATAGGTCACGCCTCGCCCGAGCACCTGCATGATTTGTTGGGAAATGGCGTCAGGCTGGTCTGTAATGACCATCATTTCACGGACAGAGTACCCACCACGCTCGACGACGTTGACCACTTGGCTATAGATAAAACTGGCAATCAGGGCATAAGTCATTTTTGGAATAGAGACATAGGTTAGGGATAATAACATGACGATGACATCGATGCCAAGCAGGCTTTTTCCGAGTGGAATACCTAATTTGTCTTCCAAAGCTCTTGCGATAATATCTGAGCCACCCATGGTTCCACCGAAACGAAAGACCAATCCTCCTCCTAAACCTGCGGTGACACCTGCTAGAATAGCGATGATGGTGTTGTCTCCTTGCAGGTCAACGGCAATACCTGATAGTTGCCAAAGCCAAATAAAGAGGTAGAGCATGACGGTGCCATGGAGGGTATAGATGACGGCATTGCGACCGAAGAGTTTAGCCCCTAAGATAATCAATGGAAGGTTGATCAGATAGCCTGTGATAGTGGGATTGATGCCAAAGAGAGCATGCAAAATCAATGCGACCCCTGACATCCCGCTGTCAGCAATTTGATTGGGCATTTTGAAAATAACAAAGCCAAAGGCATAGATTGCACATCCTAGGGCAATCAGTAGGAAATTTTTAGGATGAAAAACGTATTTGTTTGACATGAGTTCTCCTTAATCCACATCCACGAAACGTCCGATAATTTGGACATTTTCAGCAACCGAGACAAAAGCATTTGGGTCAGCTTTTTTCATACGGTATTTGAATTCGTAGAACTCAGCGCGAGTGATGATGGTAATCAGTACTGCTTTTTTGCTGCCTTCGTAGGTGCCCTGAGCATCGTTGATAGAGGTCACCCCTCGATGAAGTTTCTGGTGAATCATTTTGATGACACGGTCAGGCTGGCTGGTCACGATGGTCGCCTGCATTTTTTTCTGTTTGGTGTAGATGGCATCAGTGACACGGCTAGACACAAAGATGGTCACCATGGAGTAAAGGGCGTATTGCCAGCCGAACAAGAGACCTGCAAAGACCATGATGACACCATTTACAATCAGGGAAATACGTCCTACGTCGCGCCCAGTTTTACGTCGGATCGTTAGACTGATGATGTCCGTTCCACCACTTGAAATATTGGATTTGAGACCATAACCGATACCAGTTCCCATGACTAGACCACCAAAAATCGCATTGACTAGAGGATCAGTCGTCAAGGTAACCTGGGGCATAAACTGGATAAAAAGCGAGCTCATGGTCACTGTGATAAAGGTGAAAATAGTGAACTTTTGCCCGATGGTCCGCCAAGCCAAAACCAGGAGAGGTAGGTTAATGGCATAGAAAATCGCTGCCACAGGAATGTTTACTCCTAAGGTGCGTTGACTAAGCGCTGACAAAACTTGGGCTAGACCTGTCACGCCGCTGGCGTAGACATTGCCGGGTTCAAAGAAAAAGTTGACAGCGATACTAGATAGCAAACCATAGAGCAAAGACGCTGAAAATTTTTCAGTGTACTTTTCTCTGGAAATGCTACGGAGGGTCTGAAATAGACCGACCTTTTTCGCCAAACGCTTTATCGCAAAGCGACATTTTTTAGGAAGACTTGCTTGTTTAACCATTATTCTTAATCGTGAGGGCGAGCTCGTCCAGTTGCTTCTGGGCAACTGGGCTTGGGGCTTGGGTCATCGGGTCAGAGGCCTTGTTGTTTTTCGGGAAGGCGATGACCTCGCGGATGTTGTCCTTACCAGCTAGAAGCATGACCAAGCGGTCAAGACCGATAGCCAAGCCACCGTGCGGTGGGAAGCCATAGTCCATCGCCTCTAGCAAGAAGCCGAATTGCTCCTGTGCTTCTTCCTTGGAGAAGCCAAGCGTCGCAAACATTTGTTCTTGGAGGTCGCGGCGATTGATCCGCAAAGAACCGCCACCTAGCTCGTAGCCGTTGAGGACAATGTCATAGGCGACAGCCTTGATTTGACTGAGGTCGCCACCGTTCAAGAGATCTGCTGTTTCAGCTGTTGGTAGGGTAAACGGATGGTGCGCAGACATGTAGCGCCCTTCTTCCTCCGAATACTCAAAGAGTGGCCAGTCGATGACCCAAAGGAAGTTGAACTGGTCTGGGTTGATGAGACCGAGCTCCTTACCCAGACGGTTACGAAGAGCGCCGAGGGTGTTGTTGGCAACATCAAGACTGTCTGCAACAAAGAGCACCAAATCGTTCTCAACCAACTCCAGACGAGCTATCAAGTCACCCTCAATAGCTGGCAAGAATTTGGCAATCGGTCCATTGAGACTAGCTTCTGTGTGCTTGACCCAAGCCAGACCCTTGGCACCAAACTGCTTGGCAAATTCTGTCAGCTTGTCGATGTCCTTCCGCGAATAACGGTCGGCTGCCCCCTTGACCACGATAGCCTTGACCACTTCTGCTTCTGAAAAGACTTTGAAGTCGACGGTTTTGGCTAGCTCTGAGATATCCTGCAAGAGCATATCAAAACGGGTGTCGGGCTTGTCTGACCCGTAGCTGTTCATAGCGACATCATAGCTCATGCGTGGGAAAGGCAGGATGACGTCGATACCTTTGGTCTCCTTCATGACACGAGCCAGCATCCCCTCAATGAGGTCTTGGATTTCTTGGTCAGACAGGAAAGAGGTCTCCAAGTCCACTTGGGTAAATTCCGGCTGGCGATCCCCACGCAGGTCTTCGTCACGGAAACACTTGACAATTTGATAGTAGCGGTCAAAGCCAGCATTCATCAAAAGCTGCTTGGTGATCTGTGGGCTCTGTGGCAAGGCGTAAAAATGACCCTCGTGCACACGGCTCGGCACCAGATAGTCGCGCGCTCCTTCTGGCGTTGACTTGGTCAACATCGGCGTTTCCACATCAATAAATTCCAGCTCATCCAGATAGTTGCGGATGGCGTGTGTGGTCTTGGCGCGGAGTTTGAAATTGTCCAGCATTTCTGGACGGCGCAGGTCAAGGTAGCGGTAGCGCAGGCGCGTATCGTCACTGACTTCAACACCGTCTTTGATTTCAAATGGTGTGGTCTTGGCTTCGTTCAGTACACGAAGGCTGGCAACTGCCATCTCTACCTCGCCTGTTGGTAGGTTCGGATTCGCCTGCTCACGGGCTAAAATCTCACCTGTCACTTCGATGACAAACTCACTGCGCAAGCCATTGGCGATAGCCACCACATCGCTAGACGCTGTCTCAGGGTTAACCACCAACTGCATGATGCCCTCGCGGTCGCGCAAATCAATGAAAATCAAGCTGCCTAAGTCACGGCGGCGAGCCACCCAGCCCATCAGGGTCAGCGTCTGTCCAATGTGTTCAGCACGAACACGGCCTGCATACATACTACGTGTCATATCATTCTCCAAAATCTTGTAATCTCTACTATTGTACCATAAAAGAGAGGGCTTGTGGTTGTTCTTTGCTGAAAAAACAGTGTCATTGCCAGCATCTTTTAGTCATTTTTCTGACACTTTGGCAGCAAAAAGAATTTAGCCATAGTCGGGGCTAAATTCTTTTTAGAATCTAATCAACAAGTGAAATGATGTGGGCTTGTCCTTTTTTGTCAATCAGTCGGACGGATTTGGTTTCTGGATCGTAGGTGAAGGTATCCACACCGACACCATAGGTCATTGCCAGCTCGTAGAGCTTGTCCTCAAAAACCTCTCGGTCCATGCCAAAGGCAGTCGCTTGCTTGAGCATCTCACGGTCATAGTCGTCTAGGTTATCATCCTCTGTGCTAGTTGGTTCCGTTTCTGTCGGACTAGGTTGAGCTGGTGATTCTGTGTCAGGTGTCTCATCACTATCAGCAGGTTCGGATTCTGGGAATGATGTGTCTGCCGTCTCGTCTTCGGTTTCTTCATCAGGTTCTTTTCCGACAGGGTAATTCGGACGGTTTTCAGCATTGCCACGACCTTTCATGATGTCGCTATCGCGCCCCCATCCATCTTTTGAACCAGGGCGTTCATCAGGATTTTCTACATAATATTTGATAGTAGCAAAGAGATCCTCTAGGCTGTAACCCGCAGGTGCTTCAAACAAATCATCAAAGCGAGCAATAGCAATGTTGTGGTAATGGTTGTAGTGCGGAATGATGAGGTAACCGTTGGTAACCGCGACGGTGTAGGCAGAATTGTACGGCATCTTCTCAATCGGAATACGTTTGGCTGGCTCTGCTTTGTCAAAGATGTCTACAGCTCGTTCCCTTGGGCGACCGTCATTTGGCTGTGGCGTTGGACGGCTTGGTTCTGTTTCTGCTGGCTTACGACTGGCTAGTTCTTTCTCGGCTGCTCGGCGTTCAGTATAGGATAAGTCCCACTTAGGAATCCAGTGGCTATGGTCCATGTGAGGAACGATGTAGGCATCTCCCTCTTCACGTTCAATGTCCTTGGCATCAAAGATATAACCATCTGAGGTGGTGTAACGTCCAGCAGCCTTAGCCTCAGCGATTTCTTCAGGACTGTAAATAATTTGTGAGTTTGGCTTGCCTTTGCGCTCAGCTACTGGCGTTGGTTTATGGTGCTCATCAGTTGTTGGTTGGCTTGGCGTTTCAGTAGAGTTATTATGTTCAGTGGAGTCTTGCTCTTCTGGTTCGTCACCGTCAGCAGTATTGCCCAAGTCAGGTAGGGCTTCTCCTTTTTCTTTGCTTGTTAGGACAGTCGCTTCTGATAATATTAGATTCTCCTCACCTACCATAGGTGTGATGACATAGCCAATACCTGGCATATAGGCAATGGTGCTTGCCTTGTCACCATAATATTGTCCTAGATAAGCTAATAGTTCGGCTCTCTGGTTAGCAGGTTTAGGCTGAGGTTGCTCGGTTGGCTGACTCGGAAGGGGGTCTGTTGTATCAGCTTCATCCGTTTCAGAAACCTTCTCCTCATCCGTGGTTGTTGTCTCTTCGTTTGGTATTGGTGAGGTCGTTCCATCAGCTGGCTTAGTCTTATCTTTCAAGGTATAGATAACAGGGTCGTTGATGTCAACAAGACTCAAGTCAACCCCACCATGGCCGTCAACAAAAACTAAATTGCCGAAGAGAGGTCGCACATGGCTACGTGGCACCTTGTATTGCTTAGCAATGTAACGGAGTTTTGCTTCTTGCGGATGCTTGTAGGTGACAAGGTCACTGTAGTCAACCTCGTCATAGGTCAATGGTAGGGTAATAGAAGCAAGCGGAAATTCCTTCTCCGTCCCATCTTGATAACTAGCTGTCACAATTGCATCATCACGGAAAACAGCAATGACGCCCTCCTGCAAACGAATTTTCCCCATTTTCAGTCGAATGAGCAAGTCACGGTAATCCTCAGTGTTGTCAAAATCACTAGCTATCAAGCGTGTCGGATACTTCTCCAGGTTAGCTGTGTGAGAATGGTTGCCGTGTGGGATAATGACCTGATTGCCACTCACTTTAAGCAAAGCTTTAGGGACTTGGTTTTCCAAGGAAATAAAGGTTAACTTAGCATCGATTTCTGTTGCTGAATAGGTGCTCGGTGGAGTTGCTTCAATTCCCTCACGATTGATGTAGTCTGCAGCAGCTTCAAGCTCATCGTCTTCTAATTCATGGTAGAAGATATAGTGCTCGTGGTCATCGTGTTTTGCTCGGAAACCTTCGTCATCATAGGCTATGATGCTCTCAGGACTAAAGGTGTAGCCATCGCTGGTTGTGTAAGGTAGACCATCTTTACCTTTAGGTGATTTAAGAATATTCAACTTACTTAAGTCAAAGTACCGACGCTCTGGTAATGCGGTATTGTCGTCTTCTGGTTGATTTGCTTCTGTTTCTTCTACATTATTTGGCTGATCTAGCTCATCAGTTTCTTCAGGCTCTACTGGACTTGAAGGAGTAGGCTGAGGCTCTGGTTGACTTGGTAACTCAGGTTGCAGAGGGGAGCTTGGATTTGTCAACTCATTCCCTTGTTCCAATAAACGAGAAATCTTAGCCTCAAGCTCTGACATCTGACTGTAAGGGATAAAGTGGAAGTGATCACCGTGAGGTACGACGACACCACGCTCGGTCCACTTGCTGATCGTTTTTGGATCAAACACCAGACCGTCTGCTTCGACATGACGTTCAGATAACGGTAGAGCGTAAAGCCTCTGTAGCAAGCTGTCTAAGTTATCTGTATTATCTGGTTGTCCTGCTTGATTTGGTGCAGGCTGGATAGGCTGGATAGGCTGATTTGACGGTGCAGGTTGAGTAGTGTGTAGTGGCTCATGAGGTTGTCGACTAGCTGTTGGAGCTGGTGTTTTTCCTGTAGAAACCTGTGGTTGTGCAGGGGTAATAGAGTTACCAGCAGGTGTCTTTTTACCGTTCCAATAGGCTTGCGCAGCGGCCAATTCTGCTGGAGACAAATCAGCTTTCGGGATATAGTGGAAGTGGTCACCATGCGGCACGAGGAAGCCATCACCTAAGTCATCAATCACATCTGTTGGGCTAAATACATAACCATCATCTGTAGTGTAAGGTTTGGTCGTTGTTGCGCTTTTCTTATCTGTTGTGGTAGGCGTTCCTTGTTTCCCTTGCTGACTTGGTCGAACAGTACCTGTGCTTTGTTGCTGGCGAATGATTTCTTCTTTAGTACGGACATTGGCGGCTTTTTTGGCATCCTTGAGGTAAAGATAGTAAGTGCCGTTGACCTTGATGATGTAACCATCTTTGACCTCGTTGACGATGTCTTCTTGTTTGAGGACATAGGAGCTATCTTTCATGATCAACTCTTCACTGATAATAGCATCAAAAGGCACCTTACCATTATAGAAATGGTAGTGATCACCATGTGACGTCACATAACCCTGGTCGGTAATTTTAACGACGATTTGTTCAGCGTTAATCCCTTCTTTAGCGCTGACCTCGTCAGGGCTCATGTTGGCTGTATCAGTGAGGACTTTTTTCTTGTTACCAGTTGATTGCTCTGACGAGCTGATGTAAGAGACACGGTTTTCCTCATTTTGGTCAAGGGCTTGATGATGCCCAACTTGGTAACTAATCACGGAGAGTAGGATTGCTGCAGCGGAGCTATAAACGTATTTTTTCTTCATGGATTCTTATTCCTTTCTAGTTTCAAGGTCTTCTGCGAGAATGGTGAGATTGGCTCTGAGGTTCTCCAGATAACTGAGGTTGTTTTGTGGGTCAGCTTCCAGAGGCTCTAAGATTTTGAGGGTCACCTTGCTTGATGTCGCCAGGGCTTTTGCCATCTTGTCTGAAGCCCCTCGTTCGACAAAAATGGTAGTGACATGGTAGGTATCGATGAATTCTTTGATTTCTGCCAGTTGTCGGGGGCTTGGTTCTTGGGCAGTGACGCTAGCGATGCCCAGCTGCTCTAAACCAAAGCGGTTTGCTAGGTAGGCAAAAGCAGTGTGCTGAGTGACAAAGGTTTTTGCCTTAGTTTTGGCGAAACGTTGTTCAAACAGGTTTGCCAACTCTTCAGCTTCTTTTGCCAGTTTGTCAGCATTTTTCCGGTAGGTGGCTGCATGGTCTGGGTCAATGTTGGTCAACTGCTCTGCTATTAACCTAACCTCCTCAGCCACTAAAATGGGGTCAACCCAAGTGTGTGGGTCGTAGAGTGTCGCCTCATCAATCCCTTCGGTGACAGGAATATCCTCTAGACCTGGGACGCGCTTTAGGCTCATGCCTTTGGAGGCCTCCAAAACGATAACATCTGACTGCTCCAGGTTTGGATCTAGTCGTCCAGCCCAGCTCTCCAAGGTGTGGGAGTGGTAGATAAAGACGTCAGCATCGTAAATGGCGCGGACGTCGGCAACCGAAGGTTCGAATTCGTGGATGCCTTGCCCTGACTGAATCATACGGACATCGTTGAGGTCTCCAGACACTTCCTTTGTCATGGCATAGATGGGGTAGAAGCTAGTGACAATCCTTAACCCGTGACTTTCTTTAGGTGGTTTATGCTGACAAGCTCCCAAGATTAGGAGGGTTAGTAAGAGGGATAGTAGGGTGCGACAGGATTTTTTCATTTAAAACTCCTTAACTAATTAATTAAATAAAATTATATCACTGGTTAAGTAGTTTGTCAATGTTTTTTATGCCGCTACAGGAGTGAGATTGATTTGGAACACAAACTGGCTGTGCTCCAATAGGTTCGGGGTTAGGGAACAGATTGGACAAGTCCATGATTGTTCTGGCGTGGTTACCGATACTTTACATTGAAAAACACAAGCTAAAAAGACCTTGTCAGTCATTGCTGACTTAATTGACGAGAAGTCGCGGGTCACGACTCCGCTGAGTTCCATTGGCGAGACTGGCAAAGCTGTTGCTCTTATTGTCAAAAAACTAGAATTGTTAACAGCACTATCTCGACAGAAATTCTGTAATAGCAGGAGGTGAGGTTTCCAAGTGATTCTGCGCTTGTTATATCTTGTAAAAGAATAGTCGCTGGTAGGTGCTGTTTTCTCTCCTATTGCTTTATTATCCTAAGTCCAATTTCATCTTCTGAAGGAACTGATGTCGAAAGAGGAACCGAAGGTGTTTGACATTAAATAATGCCATAAAAATACTTAAAAAGCCCGCTCTATTGAGCGGGTTTACTTTAGTGTTCAGGCGTTTTGAGTTGGTCATAAAAAATGGCATCAGCTGTTGTGATATAAGGCAAAACATAGATAAGAGCCAATCCGAGAGTAATCCCTGTCAAGATATACCAACCGATAAAGGAGAGATGGAGAATAAAGAGGTCAAATTTTTTGCCAACCATCAGCTCCTTACTTTCTTTAAACATATCAAAGGGATCAAGATCTTTTCCGTCTTCCATATGGTCAAGCAAAATCAGTTCAGCTTGGCTGTAGGTATAGGCCTTAATGATTAACATGACAACCCCGATGAGCCAGCAAATAAAAGAGAGGGCAACATAAAACGAGTTCATATGTCCTGAATTTAGCCCCATATAGGCTAATAAAATGATTGCTGGACCGATGCAAAGAACGATCCAAGGCAACAACAGCAAGAGCCGAACGACATAGAGCAAGAGGTAGTGGAGGAAGATTCGTCCTGAGAAGGTTCTCAGGCTGTCTTTATAGCTCACCTCGTCACGTTTTTGTCTCACCACTTCAACCATGGTGTAGGTTGTTGCTAAGCCCATTAAACTGATAATAAAGCTGATTAACTGTGGGAAAAGAGAGGAGCCTCTATAGGCTGTTTGTGCTAGGGCATAACCACTGTAAACAGTCGCTGTTTCTCTGAGCTGGATAAACATAAAAAACAGGCTCAGGGCAATAGGCAGCCAAAAAAGCTGGTATTTGGTAGGGAGATGTTTAAGTGTTTCACGGGCTTTTTCGCGAATATCATACGATGACATAGTGTCCTCCTTTATTATGTTCTTCCTATTATAGCATAATTTATGGTAAAATAGAGAAGTCAGCTCAGCTGGCACACTAAGACCCAGAACTGTTTTTTCTGGCAGCACAAAGAAAGGAATTGAACCCGTCCGGAAAACTTGGAAAAAAGATAAACTGCTAAGACATCAGGTGTCTCATCAGCTTCCTGTTTTTCTATCGTTTTCTGGTCGAACTTGGTATCTTAGTTATGACAGATTACCCAATCAAATACCGTCTGATTAAGACGGAAAAACACACCGGTGCCCGCCTCGGAGAAATTATCACGCCGCACGGTACCTTTCCGACCCCTATGTTTATGCCAGTTGGCACCCAAGCCACGGTTAAAACCCAGTCGCCTGAAGAGCTCAAGGAAATGGGCTCAGGCATTATCCTCTCAAACACCTACCATCTTTGGCTCCGTCCGGGTGATGAGCTGATTGCACGGGCTGGGGGGCTTCACAAGTTCATGAACTGGGATCAGGCGATTTTGACCGATAGTGGGGGTTTCCAAGTCTATTCCCTCGCAGACAGCCGTAACATCACCGAAGAGGGTGTGACCTTCAAAAACCACCTCAACGGCTCAAAAATGTTCCTGTCACCTGAAAAAGCCATCTCTATTCAGAACAATCTCGGTTCTGACATCATGATGAGCTTTGACGAGTGTCCGCAGTTTTACCAGCCTTATGATTATGTCAAAAAATCCATTGAACGCACCAGTCGCTGGGCGGAGCGCGGGCTTAAAGCTCACCGTCGTCCCCATGACCAAGGGCTCTTTGGTATTGTCCAAGGAGCGGGCTTCGAGGACCTGCGTCGCCAATCAGCTGCAGACCTTGTCAGCATGGACTTCCCAGGCTACTCTATTGGAGGTCTAGCAGTCGGTGAAACCCACGAGGAGATGAATGCGGTGCTGGACTTTACTGTGCCGCTCCTGCCTGATAACAAGCCGCGTTACCTCATGGGGGTCGGTGCGCCTGACAGCCTGATTGATGGGGTCATTCGTGGGGTGGATATGTTTGACTGTGTTTTGCCGACACGGATTGCCCGAAACGGTACCTGTATGACTTCACAAGGTCGTCTGGTGGTCAAAAACGCCCAATTCGCTGAGGATTTTACACCGCTTGACCACGATTGTGATTGCTACACGTGTCAGCATTACACTCGTTCCTATATCCGCCACCTGCTCAAGGCAGACGAGACCTTCGGCATTCGCCTGACCAGTTACCACAATCTTTATTTCTTGGTCAACTTGATGAAAAAGGTTCGTCAGGCCATCATGGACGACAACCTGCTCGAATTCCGTCAGGACTTCATGGAGCGCTATGGCTACGGCACAAATGGACGGAATTTCTAGATTTTCAGGAAATGGCAGAGCTTGATAAACAAACGACGGTCAAGCTAAAATAGGCTAAAAGAAAAATCAGATAGGCAAAATGCCTTACCAACAGGAAAGAAGACAACTGAAGGAGCTTGCCATGATAGACTACCGTAAACTCACTCTAGCCGACGAAGCAGCCTACAGAAGTTTTGAAGCTGCCATGCTTGAGGATAAGAAAAAGAACCCTTTCGTTGAGTGGTGGCAAGTAGAAGATTTTGTACGATTTGTGAGCATGAGTGACCAGTCAGAGACCAAGCAGGAGGGTCAGGCTTGGTCGCCTTATACCCGTTACTTTGCCTTTGTAGGGGAGGAGATTGTCGGTTTTGTCATCTGTTTCTGGGAACTGGACCACCCAGACTGTCTTAAACTTGGGCATGTGGGCTATATGGTGGCACCTGCTTATCGCCGTCAAGGAATAGCCAGTCAGCTGCTGGCCGTTGCTCTTGAGCGCTACCAACAACGCCAAGTCTCTTCGATTCTGATTGTGACCCATGAGGACAACTGGCCTTGCCGTCACCTGGTGGAAAAACAGGGCGGTGACTTGCTAGGACTTGAGGAACTCCACCACCTAGGCGACACCTTTTGTGCGGCACGCTATCGATTAAAAACAGAGAGGAACTTATGATGTCATCAGATTTTTTTAAGAGCATCGCAGAGCAGCTCAGCGATGGCAAGCGGCATACGGTGCGTATCTATGGTCACGGGGCTTCAGGCAAATCAACCTTAGCAGCTGCGCTATTGACCTACCTCAACCCAGAGCAGGTCAACCTCATCGAAACGGATGCCTATATCATTGACGGTCAGCTCCGACAGCTGGTTCGGCCTGCGAATGCACCACATCAGAAAGTGACCGCTTCTATGCCTGTCTCTCACGAATTAGCCAGCCTGACGCGAGATATTCAAGCCCTACAAAAAGGGATGGATGTCCTGACCATCGACTGTTCTCCTTGGGCACCGCAGCAGGTCTTGACGGGGAGCAAACCGATTCTTATCGTAGAGGGCATGTCTTCTGCCTTTTTGGACAAGTCCCTCTTTGATCTGTCTATCGCCTGCTATACCAATCCCGGGACGGAGTTGGCTAGACGTTTGGCGCGGGATGTGGCTCATCGTAGTCGAGTTCCTGAATTTGTTTTGCAAACGCATCAGGCGCGTCGTCAGCAGTACGAGACCTACTACCAGCACCTGCTTGAAGAGGCAGATATTCTTGTTGACCAGTCGGAGGATGGATTTGTGGTAAAGCACGTGACACAGCCGTCTTAAAACAATGTCTCCTAACTGCTCTAATTGCTTGGCTTCGTCTGTGTAAAGTGTTAGCATTGTTCAGTTTATCTGTTATGGTCGTGCTGATTTGAGAGGCAAAGATTAGTCACCCGTCGTGGTGTTACAATTGCGCCTCCACCTTGCTCAAACGATTAGTTGAAGGGGCTGTTTGAGCAGTCAAAGAATCACCATTGGCAGGGCTATTCAGCTGGTAAGAGGCTGGAAAGACTATCTTAAAACGACTAAATGACTTAGAGTATCGTCATCAATAAACGTTACTCTAAGTCATTTTATAGTGTAATAGTTAACTGCTAGACTCTTAATGTGATGCTTTCTTTGCTTGTTGCAAGGTTGATTCATCACGTTGGGCAGGTTTTAGGAGATAGCTCCCGAATGCCGTAATTGTCAGCAGATAAAACACAAACATAAATGGCAGATTTTGGCGGACACTCTCAATCAACTGAACATGGACAAAGATAAGACCAACAGCTGCTGCAATTAACCGATTGAACCAGAGCATCAATTGAGAGGGAAGCCCCTTGGAAGGACTTGACATGTTCTGCACGCCCCAGAACATCAGGCTATAGGCACCCATTGCCAGCAGGAGCATTAGCGCGAGACGACCGGACAAACTCCCCCAACTGATACCTGGACTCAGCTGGGCATGTGACAAGGATAGAGGCAAGCTTGCCAAAGCCAGTGCAACTTGCCCTAGTACTGCGCTGCTAGCGTCAAGCCATTTAGGCTTGCCTGCCAAAAATAGAGCTTCCAAAAGCCAAACATAAGCAAATATGCCAGTTGTTAAAGCAAAAATCTGTGTCAAGTCAGCAACACCTGCTCCCAAGGCATAACAAACTAAGAGTAGTAGTGGGATAAGAGCAGTGATTATGAGCCAAACCAGCCCTGAAAGGTAACGTGACATAATAATCCTCCAAAAGATAAGATAAGCCTATTATAGCGTAATTGACAGCAGAATAATAGGGTTTTCCTTTTTCTTGAATGATTACAAAAAAGCCGAAAGAGTTTTTATGATATAATAAAGAAAAGACCAAAGGAGCTCATCATGAAACTACAGACACTGGGTTGCTGGGGCGGTTACCCCTATCAAGACCAAGGAACAACCAGCTTTCTCTTAACAGGCGAGGACGGCTTCACCCTTCTTATCGACTGCGGTAGCCGTGCCCTCAACGAGCTGGAGAAAGTCATGTCTCCCCTTGACCTTGATGCGGTTATCATCAGTCACTACCATCCAGACCATGTGGCGGATCTTGGAGTCTTGCGCCATTATCGCCAGCTTTACCCTAAAGACCAGTGGACACCTCGTGTCCTGCCTATCTATGGTCACACCGAGGACGCCCATGAGTTTGCTAAACTCACCATTCCTGATGTTAGCGAAGGGATTGCTTATGGTCCTAATCAAGCCTTCACGATTGGTTCGTTCACCATTAAGGTGATGAAAACCGTTCACCCTGTTCTGTGTTATGCGATGAAAATAGCAGAGCAGGCAACAGGGCAGGTCCTGGTCTTTACAGGAGATACGGGTTACTTTGATGGCTTGGCAGATTTTGCTAATGGTGCAGACCTCTTTTTAGCCGATGTCTATTTTTATGAAGGCAAAGAGAACCATCCTGCCCATCTGACTAGTAAAGAAGCAGGTCTCATTGCCAAAGAAGCAAACGTGAAAAAACTTGTTCTGACTCATCTGCCTCAGTTTCCAGAGCCACATATTTCACCAGATAACCATCTGGAAACCCTCAGGCAACAAGCCCAGCACTGGGCAGAGGGGATTCCTGTCGAACTTGCCCAGCCTCATAAGGTTTGGGATTTGGGAGATCTGACATGATTGATTTCAGTCCAGAGGAAAAAGCCTATTTTATGGGGCAGGCGCTATTAGAAGCAGAAAAGTCTCTCGCCAAGGCAGAAATTCCCATCGGTTGTGTCATCGTCAAGGATGGTCAGGTTATCGGTCGAGGACACAATGCGCGCGAGGAACTCAACCAAGCCATCATGCATGCGGAAATCATGGCCATCAATGAGGCCAATCAGGCGGTCGGGAACTGGCGATTGCTGGACTGTACACTCTTTGTGACCATTGAGCCTTGCGTCATGTGTAGCGGAGCTATTGGGCTTGCCCGTATCCCGCAGGTTATCTATGGGGCGAAAAATCCTAAGTTTGGTGCCGCAGGTAGCCTCTATGAGATTTTGACGGACGAACGGCTCAACCATCGAGTGACGGTTGAGCACGGAGTTTGTGAGCAGGAGTGTGCAACCATCATGCAGGAGTTCTTTCGTCAAGGACGAGAACGAAAGAAGAGTGAAAAAAGCTTGTCAAATACTCAGAATATGCTATAATAGAATCGGAGCAAGGTTCTTGCGTGAAGCGGGTCAGGGGAGGAATCCAGCAGCCCTAAGCGAGGTAGAGCCTGTGCTCTTTTTTTTTGTTGTTTTTAGCCCAAAAGAAACGAGCAGGTTTTTGGACCTGCTCGTTTCAAGGAGAGTTATGAAAAAGAAAAAATTTTAGGAGTGACTATAGTATAGACGAGTTAGCTTAATTCTAGCTTAACGAAAAAATCTTAGTGAGTGGCTACCGAGGTGGCAACTATTATAGCAAGAGTAAGTCCTCAGGCTCTTCAAATGGGTTAGCCTTATTGATACGGTCGTAGAAGAAGATGCCGTTGAGGTGGTCAATTTCATGTTGGACAACGATGCTGTTAAACCCTCTGAGTTTTAGACGTTGGTTTTGCCCATTTTTATCAATGTAATCGATGGTTACTCGGGCATGTCGTGGGACATAACCTTCAATGGGACGATCAACAGATAAGCACCCTTCACCGTCTGATAAAGCGGCATTTTGGACAGAATGAGCAACAATTTTAGGATTAAACATGATAACGTCCAGCGCATAGGCTTCTTTAGGCGGGTTGCCGTCAGCATCTTCTGGATTTGGCACGAGAGCTGCGATGATACGTTTAGAGATGTCTAATTGCGGAGCTGCTAGACCAACTCCAGCTCGCAAGCCCATTTTCTCACTGATAACCGGGTCTTGAGAGTTTTTAAGAAATTGCAACATCTTCTCCCCCAAAATAATGTCCTCATCACTTAATGGGAGACTAACTGGTTCGGCTGTTGCCCTCAAGGTAGGGTTGCCTTCGCGGATAATATCAGTCATGTCAATCAAGTGGCTGGCGCGAATAATGTTTTCTTGTGGTGTCATTGCGATACTTCCTGTCTAATCATTTCTATTACTATACCATAAAAGACTAACAAAGGAAAGTTTGAAGAGGGGTTAAAAAACAGCAAATATTAACTTTTTGATTGTTTTTTTATATTTTTTAAAGAAATAACTTGATTAAAGCTTGTTTTCTTGCTAAAATTAGGCTCTAATCAATAAAGAAAGAGAACGAAAATGACAAGAAACTCTTCAAGAAATTCAACTGCCTTGCTTTATGGTCTCGATGATCGACCGACCTGGCCTGAGACAATTTTATTGGCCTTGCAGCATATTTTGGCTGCTTTTGCAGGTATCGTTGCTGTGCCTTTGGTGATTGGTAGCGCCTTGAACTTTTCTGCTCAAGAGACTGCCTTGATGGTGAGTGCTACCGTTTTTTCGTCGGGGTTGACAACGATTCTTCAATCCAAAGGGCTTGGACCTCTAGGTTCTCGAGTGGCTAATATGATGGGGACTGACTTTACCTTTGTTAACCCATCAATTGCTGTTGGTGCTAAATTTGGTGTGGCGGGTATTGTGGCAGCAAGCATCACAGGAGCTCTTGCGGAGGTTGTTCTTAGCCGTTTTATTAAGCCGTTGATGAGATTTTTCCCGCCCCTGATTATTGGTATCGTGGTTTCGTTAATCGGTGTGACCTTGTTACCTGTCAGCATTGATTGGGCTGCGGGAGGCTTTGGATCTGCGGACTATGGCTCGGTTAAGAATTTGGCGGTTGCCTTTGTGGTCATGGTGTTTACTCTGCTCCTTAGCCATTTTGGCAAGGGCATGTGGAAAACAGCAGCGGTTTTTGTCGGCATGGTTTTCGGTTACCTCATCTCGATTCCTTTGGGAATGGTTGACTTATCAGCTGTTTCAGCCGCGTCTTGGTTGGCAATACCCAATCCCTTGCGCTATGGGTTTACCTTTGACTTGGCTTCCACCCTATCATTTGTGCCAGCTTATATCGTGTCAAGTATCGGTACAGTCGGTGTCGTGATGGCGATTGGTGAAGCCTCACAGACCAAAGTGAGCAGTGAGCAAATCTCATCTGGAGTTTTGGCAGATGGCATTGGGTCAATGATTTCAGGGGTGTTTGGAGCAGGACCAAACACGGCCTTTTCTCAGAATGTCGGCTTGATCAGCTTGACCAAGGTTGCCAGTCGCCACGTCATGATTGTTGCGGGAGCTATTTTGGCTGTTCTTGGACTATTTCCAAAACTATCAGCTTTGATTTCAGTCATGCCAAGTCCTGTGCTTGGTGGGGTAGGGGTCATCATGTTTGGTTTAGTGGCTGCTCAGGGCTTGAAAACGTTGGGACAAGTTGAGTTAGGTGACCGAGAACTCTTGATTATCTCAGTGGCGTTTGCTTTAGGTATCGGTGTAACGGTACGTCCCAATATCTTGGATAATCTGCCAGAAGCCTTTCGCATGATTTTCTCTTCAGGGATTTCAACAGGTACTTTGGTGGCTCTCGTGCTTAATATTATCCTACCTAAGAAGCATTAAAAAAAACAGCCTAAGGCTGGTTGAGGGGGCAAGTCTTGCGTGAGGCTTGCCCTTTTTTCCTACCCTCAAAAGGCTGTCCATGATAAACTGTCCATATCAAGCACTGCTCTACCTTGTTTAAACTGATGAGGCTCAGCTACACCGCTTGCTCGCATATCAAAGTCCGCTTCCCCAATCACCCAATGCCCGCTGTTATCAGGTGATAACTGGTAGAGGGTAGCAGTTCCTTGCCCGCTTGCCGAATGCCAAGAGACGGATTCTACAGTGCCGTCTTGGTAGATGACAAAACCCTCTCGACCACCGCCTGCGCTTGCCACATAAGTCCGCGCGAGATAGGTCGGTACCCCATTTTGCAGGTAGTAGAGGGCGGCTGGTGAGATCTGTCCATTAAAGAAATGGCTCGTCAGCAACTCAGCTGTTCCATTACTATCAATATCAACAAAAGCATAGTGTGTTGCCCGCCCCGCTGTCGTATCCGTCGCCACCAGATGGAGGGTGGTGGCATAGAGCTCTTCATTGCTCGGTGCTGGTGGTTGGCTTTCAGCTTGGGGCTTTGGCGTTGCCATAGCAGAGCTGGATGCCGCTATCGTTTGGCTTGATGTTTCGGTCTGGGAGCTTGAACTGGTGGTGGTTGAGGTGGAGTTAGAACTATTAGCCTGCTTTGATGAGCTGACTGACGTTGGAACACTTGGTTTGGTTTTTTGTGTTGACTGACAAGCCGTGAGTACAAGAAGTGAGCTGGTCAGTACTGTCAGGATGATTTTCTTCATTGTCATTCTCCTTTGGTTAAGCGGGTGATGATGTCAGCGTGGTCAGGGTAACTGGCCAACAGCTTCACTCGGTCAAAGAGTTCAAAATCCTCATACTCAAAACCAGGAGCCACCATGCAGGAGACCAGCGCAAAGGCACCCTCGTCTTCTACTGTAGAACCAAAGATAGTGCCTTTTGGGACACAATACTGTAAGCGGCAATTATCTAGCACCTTGTTGCTTAATTTGACTGCCTCGTAGGTTCCGTCTGGGTGTATCATATGAATCGTTAGAGGTGCGCCAGCATGAAAATACCAGATTTCATCTGCCGTTAGGCGATGAAAACGCGACGGACTTTCCGCCGTTAACAGGAAATAAATACTGGTGTAAAGCGCCCGATCTGTCCTGGCAGATTCTTTTGATTTGTAGATCTGCCGATAATAGCCGCCTTCAATATGAGGAACAAGTTCCAGGGCTTCAACCCAGTCATCAATCGTTGTCATAGCTTCTCCTTGTCTGGTGTCTTTTAGTTTATTTTATCATAATTTATTAGTTTTTTAAGGTCAATTCAGTTATTTTGCTCTGCCATTTGACAAAAGTGAAAAAGGTTGATAAAATGAAGAAGTCCAAGGACGAAACTAACTCTTTCTTGGTTCTGGGACTGCCAAGCCCAGCACTCGGATAGAGGAGAAAAAAGGAGAAAAACAATGGCAATCTCAAAAGAGAAAAAAAATGAAATCATCGCTCAATATGCGCGCCACGAAGGCGACACTGGTTCAGTTGAAGTACAAGTTGCTGTTTTGACTTGGGAAATCAACCACTTGAACAACCACATCAAAGAGCACAAACATGACTACGCTACATACCGTGGGTTGTTGAAAAAAATCGGTCACCGTCGTAACCTTTTGGCTTACTTGCGTCGTACAGACGTTAACCGTTACCGCGAATTGATTCAATCACTTGGTCTTCGTCGTTAAGATGAATTGGACAGAACCTGCCTTTGGGCAGGTTTGCACTTTACAAAATACTTTACCGGTTAACAAAGTTGTGATAAACTAGAAATACGTCAAAAAAAGGAGGAAACACTATGGCAGAACGTCTTGATTTGGCCAGCTGCTATCGCAAGCTAAAAAGTCCAAATATCAAAACCCGCAAACGTGCGTTGAAAGTCATCAAAGAGCATAAACGACAAGGCAAAAAATAAGCAGGTAGATGTCGCCTGATAAACTTTTTTGGTCAGTCGGCTTACAGTGATTGACCGCAATTTTTGTCCTTAACCCCCCTAAAAACGATAAAAATCCAGCAATAGTTGCTGGATTTTTACATTAGTGTATTTCGGGGAATAGGTTTGCCAGTATTTTAGCTGTTAGAGGCTGACCAGGTCCTTCGTGGCAGTAGGTGTGCATATACATGGAAGGATTGAAGTTGAGTTCGATACAGGTGCAATTTGGTATTTCTTTACTGGCTGTTTTGCTAAGGTCAGGGATAATCAAGTCAACCCCGCAGATCCAGGCTCCAATCGCCGTTGCCATGTCAGCAGCCAACTGTTTAAAACTCTCGTGCATTTGTTCGGTAACATCAATAGAGTCACCACCGGTTGAGATGTTAGAATTTCCTCGTAAGTTAGCTTTGATGCCTTCAGGGAGGATGGTATCCGGAGTATAGCCCTGTTGTTGGAGGGTCAGGCACTCAATATCTCCTAGGGTGATGAGTTCTAGAGGTGAGCGGTGGTCCCTGCCTCTTAGAGGATTTTGATTTTTAAGGTCAATAAGCTGTGCAATCGTGTGAGTGCCATCTCCGACGACATTGGCGGCGACTCGGAGAAGCACTGCTTCGCACTTGCCATCAAGGACAAAGAAGCGGTACTCGATACCTGGGATAAAAGTTTCCACAAGGACATCACTATCCTCTGCAAATGCAATATCGAGTGCCTTGTCATAGTCGTCTAGGCTGGCTGGGTCCTGAAAAATACTAATGCCCAGACCAAAATTAGTTGATTTTGGTTTGACGACGATGGCTTGCTCTGCGATTTGCCCATAGTAGCGACGAGCAGCTGACTTACTAGAAAATTCTTGACCAGCAGGAACAGGGAAGCCAGCATCTGCAAGGATTTTTTTGGTGACCGTTTTATTGGCCATGGCTAGTGGGACGATATAGTTATCTTTAGAAGTCATGTTGCCATTTTTGACGTATTCGACATGGTCATTATGCCAAAGTTTTAAAAACTGGTCATTTTCGTCTAAAATTTCAACATGAAGTCCTTGTTGAATGGCATCAAATAACAGCAACTGGGTAGATAGCTCCATCGACTCATAGCCTTTGAGGGCATAAGGGGCGGACCAGAAGTAAGCCCTATAAGTTTGTCCCTGTTGCTGTCCGAAATCTTGTAAAGAGAGGCCGTCAAGGTGAGACACTAGCTGTCCTGATAGGGTCAGGCGAGGGCTGTTGATTGCTTCTTGAACTTGCTGAATCAGTTGGTGGTAATAATCATCCAGTTGGAAATGCGTGACCACCTCGGTCATTGCCCGTAGAATGCTGTGATAGTCAGCCTCAGCCGGCAAAGGTTCCAGAGGGTGTGCCAGTGCGATGCGATTATTCAAGTCATTAGCAGCAGCGATGTCTTTATCGACTGAAGTAGACTGGTCTAACCAGAGGAGGGCTAGGATGAAAAGATGTACCGTATCCAGTGTCTGTTGACTGATGCCTAGAGGGTCAAAAGGATTGAGGTCAAAGCAGCGAAATTCTAGGTAAGTAATCCCTTTAGTGAGGTAATCACGGTTGTGCTTGCTCCCACGCAATCGAACAGGGGCATAGAATTCTTTTTCGGCAGAGAGTTGTCCAGATGCAACATAAGCCTCCAACTGTGTCACATAAGTCGTTAAATCAGCAAAAGAGACCTGAATGTCCTCGTGATTGACATAGCCGAGTGAGCTATTTCTCAGAGAACGGACAGGACTGTTTAGCGTGTCCTTGAGAAATCCTCGCTCAGCCACGGGACTAGCGCCGTAAAGATAAGTTAGAAACCAACGGTAGCGCAGGAAGTTTTGGGCTAATTTGAGGTAGAGGTCGTTGCGAAAAGCAATTTGATTGTCATAACCGCTAAGGGCAAAGAGCTGCGCTGTCAAGTCCGTCCCCAGTTCAACATTATAGTGTATGCCACTCATGGATTGCAGTAGTTTGCCATAGCGTTTGCCTAGACCGACCCGGTACTGGTACTCCGTTTGGTCCTCTAGTGCAGCAATCTGAACGTCAGCTTCACTGATATGCGGTGGCATGGAAAGAGGCCAGAGGTATTGGTCTCGTTCGATAGAGCGTCCTGCAACATCAGTGATGGCACCTAAGAAGCGTCGCGTTTCTGCTGTCGTTTGCGCGACGGGTGTAATCAATTCGAGCTGAGCTTCGCCATAGTCGGTCTGGATGTAGGGATGGAACTGTCTGGACCCTAATAGGCTAGGGTGCGGTGTTTGGGCGACACGGCTTGTATCCGTAATACGGAGACTTTCGCGTTCTAGGCCAAATGTTGCCTGTAAAACAGGCGCTGTTTCTGGTAATTGTTGGAGTAGTTGATCCATGGTCATAGGTGTGCTTTCCTTCGTTTTCAAATGTGGTAGGTTCTTATTTTATTGTAAACACTTTAGGGAGGAAACTCAACTTTTTGCTATGAAAAATCGTCTTGCAGGTCGCTAACGGCTGTTTGTGACCACTCAAGGGGCAAATTTGACCACTGAGCAGAAAATCAGTCACAAAGCTCTGCGATTTTGCTAAAATAAGAGCAGATAAGACGTCTATCAAAAAATGGAGGGATACGCATGAAATGGTCGTTTGAAGTCAGTGATGGCCAGGCAGAGTTGGAGGTTATCCTCCGAAAAGCGAGGCTTGACCAAGAAGTACAAGATGTGATGACCTACCTAGAGGGCTTTGGTCAGTCGGTCACAGAGCTTTTGCCCATCAAGACCGCTGAACGTGTTCAGTTGGTCTCAGTGGCAGATATGATCGCGGTTGAAGTGGATGGGGGAGAGTTGCAGGTGCTGACGACAAAAGGGAGTTATCGGACGGTGGAGCGCTTAATTCATTTTCAAGAGCGGGTGAATCACCCTGATTTGCTCCAGATTTCCCGCTACGGGCTCATCAATATTAAGCAGTTGCAGTATTTGGAGCATTCGTTTTCAGGGAACATGACTGCTGTGTTGACTGGCAAGACAAAAGTAACGGTCAGTCGTCGCTATTTGAAATATCTTGAGAAAAAATTAGGATTATAAGGAGAAAAGATCATGAAAAAATATCTTGATTGTTGGATGTACGGTGTTGGTGTCGGCATGTTCTGGTACATGTTTAGTCTATGGTTTTGGGAGATTCCAAGTCAGTCTTGGCAACAGGTTCTCGTCACGGTGATTGGCTCAGGACTGATGGGACTGTCGGCTCTCATCTATGATGATAACCATAATAGTAGACCGACCTTAATCAAAACACTTGTCCATTTTATGGTAATTTTTGCTTTGGCTCTGGGGATGATGGGTTTTAATGGTTGGATTGATGTCTCAAATCTGACGATGTTGTTGTCGTTTTTCTTAGAGTTTGTTGTGATTTACCTCGTCATTTGGGGAATTATTTACACGATTGAGAAGCAAAAAGTCCAGCGGATTAATAATCATTTGCGACAAGGACGGTAAACTAGATAAAAGATAAAAAACCTCTTGACATTTTTTTCACAAGTAGTAAAATAAAAGAGGTTAGCCGATTTAGCTCAGTTGGTAGAGCAACGCACTCGTAACGCGTAGGTCGTAGGTTCGAGCCCTATAATCGGCATTGTTTAGAGATATAGCAGAGGGTTGGACAGATCCATGATTGCAAGGTAGTCAGGGGTCTGTTCCAGCTTTTTTATTTTCTTTTGAAAAAGATTTGGTATTTTTGGCTCATTGTCAACTGTAGTGGGTTGACCCACTTAACACCGAGAGAGGACAGTTCTTGTCTTCTCTCGTTTTATGTTTATGGCAATGAAAATGCGAGTTTTGTCTTTTCAAAGTTTCTGAAACCAAAGGCG